>NZ_CP013299.1:0-59604 GCF_001454985.1 Arthrobacter sp. YC-RL1 | reverse complement strand
ATCTTCATCGATTTTGGCCGGGCACACTACCTTGAGCACCAGCATGAGATGGTAAACATGCTGATCGAATTCTGTGGACGCGGCATCGTCATTCAGCCCACCAAGCGCGAACTGGATCACCCGTACATCGGACCGAAGCTTCAGGAAGCACTTCGCGGCTCCGAAATCAGCGCCCGTGACCGCATCAAGATTTTCCGTCAGATCAGCGAACGCTTCCTGACGGAATTCGGTACCAGGCACGAGATGTTTCGAAAAGTTCAACGGCACCCCGCCGTACTTGATCAATATCCTCACCATGCAGCGCACTGAGTACCAGGTTGACGGTCCGCTAACGCAGCTGGCACGCGACGTACTGGGCTTCGGCGACACCGCCGAGCTTGGCAAACGCGCAGAAGAGGCCGATGAAGCCTCGCACTACGCCAGCGTCAAGTTCCAGCCGAATACGCACGCTCGCAGGACGTTCACGATGGCTACATCGATGACGTCGAACCCGGCGACACGGCAGTCACCACACCGGCCTAAGGTCCAAGGCAGGATCCGGGATGCCCCTTCCCGGGTCCTGCCTTGCCGCTGCGCCCCCAGATCAATCCGCCCATGAGCGGGCAGTCGTGAAACGAGAACTCCCCAATGACCGATCCTTTAGTGTTCGCACATCAAACCCTGGGACAACGAATTCTGTTCGGTTCCGGCCTGGCCGCGGTCAACGTAGCCGCGGAGGTAGACCGCTTGGGCGCGGACGCGGTCATGGTGATCACTGGAGGACATGACGCAAATTTCGCATCCGGGGTCGCCCGCCAAATCAATGCAACTCTCACGTATGACGACGTGGCACCCCACGTTCCGATCGAGAAAGCCGAGAAAGCCAGGGCCGCCGCGCAAGAATATGATGTCGATCTTGTGGTGTGCGTGGGAGGGGGCTCCGCTATCGGACTGGCTAAAGCGATTGCCCTAACATCAAGGCTGCCAATTATAGCTGTGCCCACTACCTACGCTGGCTCTGAGGCAACCAACGTGTGGGGCATAACTGAAGCCTCCCGCAAGACCACTGGCGTTGATGACGGCGTTCTTCCCGTGTCTGTCATCTACGACGCCGAACTTACGCTCTCCCTGCCCGTCGAGCTGAGCGTAGCCTCAGGGCTGAACGCTTTGGCACACTGCGTTGATTCCTTATGGGCTCCTCGTGCTGACCCAATTAATGCAGCCATGGCCTCGGAAGGTATTCGGGCCCTTTCTGCCGGTTTGTCGGCCCTGAACGCTGGTTCAGGAGACTTACGCGGTCGGGAGCAGACCCAGTACGGCGCTTACCTGTCCGCAGTAGCGTTTGCATCGGCCGGATCAGGCATGCACCACAAAATTTGCCATGTGCTCGGCGGTGCATATGATCTGCCGCATGCCCAGACCCATGCGACCGTCCTTCCGTATGTTCTTGCGTTCAATGCTCCGGCCGCACCCGAAGCTGCCCGACGAATCGCCGATGCACTTGGTTGCAGCGATGCTCTTGAGGGGCTTAACCAGCTCCGAAAGAGGCTCAAGGCCCCCGTTGCACTCCGGGACTACGGGCTGAAAGAGACAGACCTGTCAGAGGCGGCCGATTTAATCCTGAAAGTGATTCCGTCCTCCAATCCCCGCAAAGTGACCCGACAGGATCTGCTCATCCTCCTTCATGCCGCCTGGAACGGCGCGGAATTCTGAGCTAAACCCCTTTATTCAAGGGCGGCGCTTTCCGCATCTAGCGCTGTTTCGGACGAAAGTAATCCCGCGCCCCGGCGAAAAAGCACAATATCCTGACGACATGGCCCTGATCAAGGAGTATCGGTGACCGCACCACCGTCTCTTCGCTGCGAGACCGTGGACGTCAATGGAATCACCTTGTCCTATCTTGAGGCTGGGAGCCAGGAGGCGCCCCCGTTGGTGCTGCTGCATGGGACATTCTGGAGCCGGGTATGGCAGGCCCTTCCTGCGCTGGCTTGGCAGCTGCACGGTCTGGCGCTGGACTTTCCCGGCTTAGGGCACAACGAGGGAGAACTGGAGCTGCTTCAAGTGGCACATCGAGATCATGGGGAACCAGGTCGGCCAGAGCTGCGTCAAAAAGCCCAACCTTGTTTCCGAAGTACTGATAGATGCGCTCTTTGTTGACTCCTGCGTTTCTTGCTATCCGATCTATACGGGCGCCCGCGAAACCCTTTTCGCTGAACTCCCGGGTCGCGGCGGCAAGGAGCAACAATTTGGTCCGCTCCGTGTTCCACGCCATGGGATGCCTTTCTTGCCATAGCCCGGATAGAGCGGGCGTGTAGTCCTCATGTCGAGGCGTACCCGCCTGTGAGGCCCTGGATTAGTGAATGAGGCTGGGGCAGTGACCGTTAGCTTGCAGTGACTGACCCGAACTTTGTCGCGAGGGCAGGACATCACGATGGGTGTATGTCTGTCAGCAGGGACGGGAGTTTCAGCCGAGTTTATTAGTCACACAGCGTAGGTGAAACTGCTACCGTCACACCGATTGCACAAACCTTCCCAGGGTTGAAGCCCGGTGTCCTGTTGACTTGGGCTCCAACCCTAATGAATGCCGCTACTCTACGAGTTTGCCCGCCGTCGATACCTCTTGCATCAGCTCGGCTATTTCGTCGGGGATGGGTGGGATTGCTTCACGCTCCAAGCGCCCCGGTGACCAGACAAGGTTCACCTGAAGCGACTCGTCTTGTTCCGGGAAGTCAGACCTGTTGTGGCAGCCTCTGGATTCTCGGCGTTCCAATGCCGCTTCAAGGGTGGCGCGGGCAGCGAGCAGCGAGGACTTGAGATCAAAAGCGTGGGCGAGGTCCTGGTATCCGGCAATGTCGGGGTGGATTCCGAGATTCTCAAGTCGGTCCTCTATCGCGCTTAATTCAGTCAGGCCCGTAAGCAAACCTGCTTCGCTCCTTACGACGCCTGCGTGCTCTGTCATCGTGTCCCTGACGGCCCTTTGGAGGGCCCGAACGTTTTCCGGCCCCTGAAAGCTCAGAAGTGAGTCCACCTCGGACCTGGCTTCTGCGACTGCTGCGAGTGAACGGCTCTGCGTTTCAAGGTGGTTGGAGTAGTTGGCGGCTGCTTCACCCACAATCCTTCCGAATACCAGTAGTTCGATAAGGGAGTTACCCCTAACCGGTTAGCGCCGTGGAGCCCGCTTGCTGCCTCACCGATTGCGTACAGGCCGTCAACGTCTGTTCCGTGGTCTTCTGGGCGAACCCATACCCCGCCCATCGAGTAGTGGGCGGTGGGGGCAATCTCTATTGGGTCTCTTGTGATGTCAAGCATTTGGACATCGAGCAGCGTCTGGTAAACCCTAGGAAGGCGCTCCATGATGACTTCGCGGGGGAGATGGGACACGTCCAGCCAGACACCGCCGTTAGGCGTGCCGCGGCCTTCCTTTATTTCTGTGTATGCCGCTAGCGCCACGCGGTCCCGGGTGGAAAGTTCCATCCGTTCGGCATCGTAGCGTTCCATGAACCGTTCTCCCAAGGCGTTACGGAGGATTCCACCTTCTCCGCGGGCGGCCTCGGAGACGAGGGTGCCGGCAGCGCTTTCTGGCTCGATGATTCCGGACGGGTGGAACTGAACGAGTTCCGGGTCCCGGATCCTTCCCCCGGCTTCGACGGCGAGGCGGAAGGCATCACCGGTGTTTTCGTCTCGGCGGGATGATGACCGGCGCCAGATCCGGTTGTGGCCACCTGCCGCCAGAATGACAGCGTCGGCGTGGCCACGGTCTCTTGATGGCTAAGCGATCCGGGCGACTGCGGAGCTGGCTCGTGTTCGCTTGCGGAGTGGTAGGGGTCGGGATTTTGCCGGGGAAGTGGATATGGTTTCGATCAGTATTCCGCCCAGGATTTCGCTGATGAGTCGTACAGCGTCGGATTCCTTGGCAACGGGTTCAACGAGGCTAAGAGTCGGTGCGGCCTCATCCGTGGGGGTTCCTTCAAGGTGAGCGCGTGCGGAACGGTAGTCGGCGCGTCCGTCTGCTCGGCGAGGGTGGGCACCAAAGGTGTTAGCGCCTGGCAGCGGAACAAGTGCAAGCTGTCCAGGGCCGGGGCGGCGGCTTGCCGCTGCGCGCCGGGGGGCTTGCATCCACGTCTGTTCGGCCTGCCACCATGCCCATAGCTCGCGCTCAACGCTGTAGCGACGTGAACGTTCTTGAAGCCGTCCGGCAACACTGAGTCGGTCGGCAGCCTCATCGCGGGCACCCTCGGGGCCTGTGACCCAACCTGTGTGAGTTTCAATGAGCACATCGAAGGATGCAAGCCGATCAAGTGCCCTAGCTAACTGGACAGGGGAGGCTCCACTGATACTGAGAAGTTCAGTAAAGCTTTGGGATTCGTTGGTACAGCGAGAGTAGATGTTTCCTGCCAGGTGTCCCAGAGAGGGGGCCGTGGTGAAAAGATCATGGCGGACAGCCGTCAGGCGGTGGCCCAGGGTGTCAGCAAGGAGAGATCTTAATGCGGACCCGGCCCCCTCCGGGGGGCGCGGGTACGCTTGTGACCGGGCTTGTTCTCCATCCCTGTGGAAAGCCGCCGTGGGTGCCATCTTCCAGTGTGCGGCGCGCACTCCTTCGGCGCCCTTGGCCTGCTCAATCCATCCATCCTCAGTGAGCCTCAGCAGAGCTGTGCGTGCCGTCTCCCGGCCGATTCCTACGGTGAGTGCTATCCGTCGAACATCGGCTTCCACGGTCGCGCTAACGGCGTTCAGGGCAAACAGGCAAAGCGCGTCGAGCACTCGGCGGTCCGCTGGTCCTCCGCCCTGGGTCCAGCGGCCCAAGGTGGCGTCTGCGCGCTGCTGTAGGCCCTCGATGAGCTGCACTAGCGCGTAGGCGCGAGGTTCAAATGTGGGATCGTCGCCAATCTGGCGTTTGGATGAAGCCACAAATTTGACGGCTTTGTCCCATTGCCTGCGAAGTACCTGCTGGGCTTCCGTGTTGCTGCGGCGTAACCGGTGGCTTCCGGCGCGGTGGGTCCGAATGTGTTCTAGCCCTGGTGATGAGTCAACAAGGGCGGCGATGTCGGCATAATGCCAATGTGCGGCCGCCGCGCCGATAAGTATCTGCCACAGCATTGCTGAGGCGTCCCCCTGGGCTGCATCCTCGGTGAGGGCTGCCGCTGCGCGAGCGGGTAGCGGCCTTTTGGTGCCAGGTAGGTAGAGCCGTGCGTGCGGGTCCAGGGGGAGCGGCATGGCCGCTTCCGGGGTTTTCCGTGGCTCGGTGTCTGTAACGAAGGCTGAGAGGCTGCTGACTAGCTCCGTTATTGCGGCCCTCGTGGTGCTGGGCTGCCGGAGCGTATCAAGCGAGCCGGTGAGAATGACTGAGGTGCGGCCATTGCGGTGTGGAGCACCTGGTGGTCGCACACAGCCTGCGGCGGCGTTGCTGAGGGGGGAAATATCAAGCGAAGGGTACTGTGCGCGGGCTAGCCGGCCGATGAGCGCAGCCGTCTCTGCGTCGGCTGTCTCGGCTAGGCCGATCCATACGTGTCGGCCGTGATAATCGCCGCCTGAATCGCAAGTGAGGTTTTCAATGCCTAGCGTGGTGAGCAGGGTGGCGAGTTCAGCCGCGTCGTGTGCTGCGCGGGCGGTGCCCTCGGGATTTTTCGCGTCAAGGTCGAAACAGAGGAAGTGGTAGCGGCCTTTTGTGTCCGCGAGGTTCATTGCCCAGGTTGTTGGTGGCATCGCACCGTCTAGGCGGCTTGTGCCGGTGTAGGCGTTGAGGATAGTTCCGTAGGCGTCAGAGTCGGCAACGCGCACAGAACGGCGCGGACTCAGCTCACGTGTGAGCGTCCACGACTCACTAATGCTACTAATAGCACTAGCCCCGATTTCGGGTATACTCAAAGCACGAACCTCCCTTCAAGGGGTACGAAAAAGCACCGGCCCTCGCAGGCTGGTTGTATAAATTGATCTGGTTCTGTCGCCAAACTTTCACCAGGTCACCTGAGTCTCAGGCCCACACTTCGGTGTGGGCCTCTCTCGTTAAGCCGAGTTGATAGGCAGTTCTCCATCCTTGTTTGCAAGCTGTGCTTGCAACCATAGGGGAATTCCATGGTCATCTAGCGGCATGTTCTCGACCAGGAGGTCAAAAAGGGCTGCTGCGCTGATGTTGGAGTTTCGAGCAATGGTGGAAAAACGTTCCTTGTTGCGCCGCTCCACGGGGTAGCCAAGTTGCACCGGATCAACCAGTGTGCCGCGTGGACGTCGTTTTGCTGCCATACGATCCACAGTAACAGTAAGCATAGACATAGCAGTGTTCATCCTTGCGTGTCGGGGTTCACTTTTGCTCAGTCGTATTTGCGTCAATGTAACCTGCAAACACATTGAGGGGCATTGTGTTTAGATGCCCCTCAATGTGCTCATTTCAGGGTCTTGCTAAGCCCGCCTGCCACGGCGGCGGAGGCTGCAAGCCAGGCTCGCTGCGTGGTTGGGCGTAGCGACTCGTAAGAGATCTGTCCGTCAACCAACGCTGCGTCGTGGGGGATCTGTACCGCCTTGCGCACCAAGGTTTCGTATCCGGTGGCCACGGCAGACAGCTCGGCGCGAGTTGCCTTGGGATCGGCTTGGCTGATGACTGCTACCGCTTCTCGGGCGAGGCGTGCTGAGCGCTCGTCACGCTCAGTGAGAGCTTCAAGCAGCAGCGCGCCCGCCTCGGCGTGGTCGTTCCGTGTAGTCGTAGCAACCACAATCTGGTCGGCGCGGTCGATCATTCGCAGCCACATGGGGTCGCTCTCATCGTTTCCGCTGTCGATGAAGATTAGGCGGTAGTACTTTGCCGCTACAGCGTGGATGGCGTCAACGTCGTCTGGTTCCACACGCTGTTCGTGTGCGAGGGCCATTGGCTTGGAGCGCAGCACGTCGAACCGGTCACGGGTCTGGTGATGCACGAAGTGTGCCAGGTCTGCGGATTGGGCACCGGTGCCCAGGAGGCGGTTTGATTCCGGCAGCAGCTCCAAGAGCGTTGCTTCATGTGGCCCCTGTTCAGTACGCCAGCCCAGGGTGCCCCTTGTTTGGTTGTTGTCCCAAGCAAGGACACCTGCGCCGCCGTAGCGCGCGAATACGGCGCTGAGAAGAACGGTCGTGGGTGTTTTGCCTGCGCCGCCCTTCCCATTGACCACTGCGATGGTGCGCGGGCCTGGCCAGTGCTGGCTTACGGCTTGCTCGTCCGCCCGTTCGGCTCTTTCAGCCTCACCGGGGCTGACACGAACCCCAGCACGGGTAAGCATGCCGCGAAAGCCTTTCGCGGCTGGCTTCTCTACCGTCTCGGATACCAGGAATGAGTGCCGGGCTTCCCGTCGGGTGAGGGGCGTTGCGTGGCCTTCTCTAACCCAGGGATCGGCGGCCGAAGTTTCTTCTTTTGGCTGCGTGTCGGGGGCCGGAGTTTCTTGCTCAGGAAGAGGATCAACAGCACGGATTGCAGGTTTCGCGGTGGTTTCCTGTTCGGGTTCCTCCTGTTCGCTGCGGCGGCCCTGGGTTTTGGGCGCGTCCTTGTTTTCGCTAACGTCTCCGTCCTCGGTAACGATGACGTGGAATGTTCCTTCTGGGCCGCGAGTAGTCATTTTCACGGGTCGTCCCAGGCTCGCGGCTTGCTCAGCGGCAAGCTCTATGATGCGGGCGCGGGTGGCTTCTTCGTTGGTTCCATCTACTGGGTAGCTGGTTCCCTGCACGATGAGCTCGCCACCGCCGTCTGGCTTAGTGATTGCTTCAATTGCTGGGAAATCCAGCGCTTTCTTGACCTCCATGATGACTCCTTTTCGTACTAGTAAGTGATGCCGACTTCGGCCAAAAATGCTTGGGGATCTACGCGTTCTCCGTTGACCCAGGTTTCAAAGTGCAAGTGGCACCCTGTGCTGAACCCGCTTGAACCAACTTTGGCTATTTGCTGTCCTGCCGTGGGTTTGTCGCCAATTTTGACGAGAATTCCGTCTGCCCACATGTGGACATACCAAGTCTTGACGCCGCCACCGTGATCCATTTCGACGCGCCAGCCGCCACCGCTGTCCTGGATGATGTTGCTGACAGTTCCCGCTTGCGCGGCCCAGATTGCGCCATCACAACCACCTGCGCCAAGGTCTATGCCGTAGTGGTAGGGGATGGTGGGACCTGCCGGGGTGTTGATGACAGGGCGGGGGCCATAGTCGTTAGTGATTGGGCCTGCACCTGGCTTTGCCCAACCTTCTTTGTTGACTTCGCCGGGGACGGTGGTCTCACCGTTGCAGACCTGGCCGCCCGTACCCTCGATAAGTCCGGTCTCAGATCCCGTGATTGCTTCGACAATCTTCACAGCCGTATCCCAGTATTTTTCATAGTGGTATGGGTCTGCATTGATCTGGGTGCGGTGGGCAACGATGGTTGGTTCCAGGGATTCACGGTCGGGAACGCTGCGAATCATGGCCTTGAAGAAATTCGTTGCCGAAATGTACGGGTCCATGCGATCTTTGTAGGTTCCCCAGGCCCCGTTGTCACGCTGCTGGAAAAGCCCTCGCGAGTCCGGGCCTGCGCCGTCGCCGTAGTCAATGACGTTCAGCGTTGACTCGCCCATTGCCGTCATAACGCCGATGGTCTGGTCTCGCACTTCGAGGTCAAGGGCTTTGCCTGCTTCGATGATGTGGGCTGCGTTCACGAGCTGGCTGTGCCCGTATCCATCAATGGTGGTTTCTGGGACACTCCCGGGGTCCACTGTGACGCTGCCGCCTCCGGTGGGGTTGCATTCTGCATTCGCGGAGCTGCCCAAAAGAACGACACTGAAAACGAGGGCCAGGGGGAGAGCGAGCACGAGTGCTCCGGCAATAATGGCCCCGCTCTTTTTCTGGTCGTCTGCCACGTCGATCAGTCCTTTTCGGGGAAGATGTAGCGGGCGATCTTCCAGGGGCTGTCAGCGTCGGTACGGTTGAGGATCACAACGTAGGTTCCCGCGTTTGTGGGAACCTCAATCCTGACGACCGAAGCACTATCCTCTTCAACGATCTTGCCCGGTCCGGTGACCTTGTTTGCTGGAATTGACTGGGGTTGGACGTATGCGTAATCCTTGCGGGCCACGTCGTTCATTAGGGGTGAGAGTTCTTCCCACCAGGTGGCTTGATCGAGTGTGGGGCGGGCGAACAAGCGCATGGCTTCTTCACCCGCCGTTACAGCAGATTTGCGAGACGCTGCATCCCACTGTGGTTCGGTGTGGGGGGTGTATGTCTCACCAGTGTCTTCATCGAGAAAGCCCGTAGGAAGCGGCGTGAGGTTGCTGAAATTGGGAGAACTGATGGTGGCGGGAGGTTCCGACACGGGTTCTTCACTGGTACTGCAACCGGCCAACGCTACTGCGAGGAACGCCATCGTTATTGTGGGCCATGCTCGACGCATGTTCACTCCTTAGGTTTGTCTGCTTCTCTGGACTCCCGGTTAGACCCTGCGGCGAGTTGAGCTTTCAACTCGTCACGAATGATGAACCACGAGCTGCCCATCTTGTATCCGCGGATCGTTCCATTTTTGAGCCAGTTGTAGACGCCCTGCTTGGTCATCCCAAGGATTTCGGCTACTTCTGCCGGGTCCAATGTCTCCGGCCGCCCTTTGAATAGTTCATCAAGCGCAGTCATGGACGGGAGTCCTCTGGATATCTTGCGCATAGAACCATCTTATATTGTGTTGTACGAAAACACCATCTGTTATAGGCTTTTATGTTCTGCATGTCTCTCTTGCTCCTGTAGCTATATCGCGGTACTGTGGGGGTTAGTAACGCATTCTTATTATCGAGGTGATCGCACATTGAGCGCTACAACCCCCAATCCCTGGGTGAGTCGTCCTGAGACGGAAGTGCAACCTGTCGAAGAACCTTTACCTCCGGCGCATACAACCGGCCCTCCGGTTCCCCAGGGCGGTGTACCGGCTCCTAGCCCGGCTGCACTGATTCCACTCGCCAGGAAAACCAAGGCCGATTTATGGGTGCTCGGCACCCACGGTGGCGCGGGTGAATCAACCCTGGCCAGTCTCTCACCGGGCTGGCGTGAAGCCGACCGAGTATGGCCTCATGTGCCCGGCGAGAGGGCACGCGTAGTGCTTGTGGCCCGATCACATGCGCACGGGTTGAGGGCCGCCCAGGCGGCCGCGATCCAGTGGGCATCAGGACACGCACCAGACGTTGATCTGGTTGGGCTGGTGGTCATTCATGACGCACCTGGCAGACTTCCCCGCGAGCTGCGCGATCTCTTGCAGGTCGTAAGTGGCGGGGTCCCACGCACCTGGTCGGTGCCGTGGGTTGAAGCGTGGCGGTTCGGCGGGGAAATCTCCGCTGCGGCTGCTCCGCGTGACGTTCGTCGAGTCATTGACGAACTTCGCGCGATCACTAAATCCATCACGGAAGGAACAAACTAATGACTCTCTTTACCCTTATGAGCGCCGCCGCCGACTTGGCGGCAGCAATGCCTGCACAGATCCCGAATCCGGCTCCGGTACAGCCTCCGGGCACCGGAGGATTCGTCACTGCCCTCGGCTGGATCAAGTGGATTGGCTTCGCCCTGGCAGGCGTTGCGCTCGTCATCGTCGCTATCCGCATGTTCTTTGCCTCACGCCGTGGCGAGGGTGGAGAGCACGTGGGCGCGCTCGGCTGGATTCTCGGTGGCGTAATCCTCATCGGCGCGGGTGCAGGTCTCGTCGGCGCACTGATGGGCGGCTAGGGTCCATCATGGCTGACGAGACAGAACAGCAGAACCCCTTTAAGAGCCGTGGATTTATCGTTGCCGCTGCCGTTGTGGCAGTCCTCGTGATCGTGGGGGCAGTGGTCATCATCAATGCGCTTGGCAAGCCCAAAGATCCTGCCATCAGTTCGACTCAGACGCCGCAAACCTCAGCTAGCGCCGCTCCGACCGCACCAACTGCGGACGCGGGCGGCGTGAGTGTTTGTGGCCTCAACACCGTCAAAATGTCCGGCACCCTAAATGCTGCCCCAGAAGCACAATGGGCGTACCTGGACACGATTACGTTCCCCATTTCTAAGGTCTCCGGGCCTGGAAATTCTGACACCTCCAAGACGATGAATTGCTTTGAGCGCACACCGCAAGGATCGGTGTTCGCGGCAGCGGCAGGCATGGCGCAGCTTTCTTCGCCAAAGCACAATGTCGGCTGGATTAAGGCCAACGTTGCAGATGGTCCCGTAAAGAACCAGATGCTCGAATCCGCACAGTCCGATTCGACAACCAACGACGGTCAAAGCCGCACAACCTTTAGTGGCTTCAAGCTGCTGTCCTATGACGGGGACACTGCTCGTGTCGATCTTGGCGTGACCGGGACCGGCAAGGGCAAAACCATCTACATGTCGATGATCGTTCCTCTGGTTTGGGAGGACGGCGACTGGAAGATGGACTTCACCGAATCGGATATGCGTAGCCCCGCTCAGCTCCCGAACCTGGCCGGTTACGCCGTGTGGAAGGAATGACCTAAATGTGCGAGTGGTGGAATGTCGGTTGCAAAGTCGGTGAGGGCGTCGAAAACATCGTGGGAGATGCTATTGAGAACATGGCCTCGGCCGTGCTCGAAGCCGTGGGCACGGCAGTCGCATCGCTTGGCACTATGTGGGTTTACATCGGAACACCAAACCTCACCGGAGGTGGTTCAGATGTTGATGGAAGTGCCCCCGGTGCCTTTTCCGCTCCGGTACTCACGATTCTCAACTACGTCACCTGGATTGGCCTCGCGGTCGCTGTTGCCTCGGCAATTACCCTAGGCGCAATGGTGGCGCTGAAGATGCGCCGTGGTGAGGGAATGCAAGCTGTCGGAAAATTCGGCCTAATCCTCGGCGGCGTAATCCTTGTATCGGCCTCTTCGAGTTTGGTTGCTGGGCTACTCCCTTCCGGACCTGGACAAGCCGGAGGTTCGGTTGCTTTCCTTCAAGGATCGTTGTGGTGGCTCATGATGGCCGTGGCAGTAGGCGGAGTCATCATGGGCGGAATCAGAATGGCAGTTCAACAGCGTGCCCAACCGGGTAAAGATGTTGCAATCGGCCTGTTGCAGCTCATCGTCATTGCAGGTGCGGGCGTCACATTTGTTGGACTCCTGGTAACCGCAATGGATAGCTTCTCCGTCTGGATTATCAATGCTTCGTTGGACTGCGATGTAACAGCGGGAGACGGTACGTGCTTCGGCCGAAACATCACGACTCTCCTTGCCTTCACAACGGGTTCGGGAGGGCTAGGCGCGCTCCTGGTAATCGTGTTGGGAATCATCGCTGTTCTGTGTGCGGTGTTCCAAATCGTTCTTATGATCGCGCGTGGCGGCATGCTCGTCATCCTGACGGGGATTCTTCCCTTGTCGGCTGCCGCTGCGATTACCGGCGAATCCGGGAAGGGCTGGTTGCAGAAGAACCTCAGTTGGTTGATCGCCTTCATTCTGTACAAACCGGCAGCAGCAATCATTTATGCGGCCGCATTCCAACTCGCGGGAACAGACGTTTTCAGAGATGACGGTTCGGGGCTGCTCTCGGTGCTTACCGGCATCATGATGATGGTCCTGGCCTTGTTTGCGATGCCTGCCTTGATGCGCTTCGTAACCCCGATGGTCGGATCAATGGCAGCCGGTGCCGGTGGTGCCGCGTTGGCCGCTGGCGCTATTGCAGCCCTGCCCTCTGGTGCGGCCGCAATTGGAAGGATGGCCTCTGGCAGCGGTGGAGGCAGTAGTGAATCCAGCAGCTCCGGCAATTCCAACACGGCTAGCCCTAGCGGTTCAGACGGTAGCGCTGGTGGCCAAGGCAGCCAAGGTGGCTCAGGTACTTCGGGCAGCACGGGCAGCCAGGGTGGTTCAGGTAGCTCAGGAGGCACAGGCGCAGGCGGTGAGTCAAGCGGTGCAGCGGCTAGTAGCGGCGGCGCGGCGGCAGGAGCCGGAGGCGGTGCAGCGGCAAGTAGTGGCGGCGCGGCGGCAGGAGCCGGAGGCGGTGCAGCGGCAGGAGCCGGAGCGGCTGCTGGTGGCGGCGCAGCGGCAGGAGCTACTGCGGGAGCTGCTGGCGGCCCCGTAGGTATGGCAGCGGGCGCGGCTATAGGTGTGGCAAAGGGAGCCGCTGACGCGGTCGCTGGAGCCGCACAGAGTATCGGAGACGAAGCGACAGGAGAAGGCCCAAGTGGTAGCTGAAACGGTGCCGAATCAGAAGGTTCGGACATATGGAAACTGGCGTAAGCCAACGTCATCGGGCATCCTCGGCCTGGGGGCTGTAGGAACGGTCATCCTCTTTGTTGGAAGCATTGTCGTAATCCTGGTCATGATGACTCGGGGATTACTTGAAGCCTTCCTGACCGCTGTCGGCGTGGGTGTAGTGCTGCTTATGCTGCTGATGAAAGATCAGCACGGAAGGAATGCCCTCAGCCGGATCTCTAATCGTGTCGGCTGGTGGGCTGCACGGAGCCGGGGAACAAATGTTTACCGCTCTGGGCCTGCGGGGCAATCACCCTGGGGGACAAACCAACTTCCTGGTTTGGCAGCTCCAATGAGGCTTTCTGAGCACCATGATTCATACAACCGTCCCTTCGCACTGTTGTTCACGCCCCGTGGCTCCACGTACAGCGTCGTGATCTCCACGGAGCCTGACGGGGCTTCTCTGGTGGATCAGGAACAGATCGACGTGTGGGTGGCTGACTTCGGCCACATGCTCGCCAATCTGGCTGACGAGCCAGGCTTGGAAGCGGCATCAGTGACTATCGAGACGGCCCCCGATTCGGGAGCACGACTACGCCGGGAAGTCGAGTCGAACCTTGACCCGAACGCCCCCGCTTTCTCCCGCGCGATGATGCTCTCTGTTGTAGAGAACTACCCAGCAGGATCTTCAACGGTCAAGGCTTACGTCGCCTTCACATTCTCGGCCTTTGCCCGCAAGGGCGGAAAGCGCCGCAAGCCGGATGAAATGGCCCGCGAGCTGGCCTCACGCCTACCAGGCCTGACGGCGCAGCTTGAAGCTACCGGGGCTGGGGCAGCTCACCCAATGGATGCCCAGGCACTTTGCGAGTACGTCCGTGTAGCCTACGATCCCAAGGCAGCGACGCTGATTGACAGCGCTCATGCCAAGGGTGAAGTGCCAGAAATGTCATGGCTCGACGTTGGTCCTTCGGCCGCTGAGGCTCAGTGGGGTAACTATCGCCACGATTCGGGATTGTCCGTTACTTGGTCCATGACTGGTGCTCCGCGCGGCAACGTCCAGTCGGGTGTTCTTGCCCGGCTTCTGGCACCGCATCGCGACATTGCGCGTAAGCGCGTGACGCTGCTGTACCGGCCGGTTTCGGCCGCCCGCGCTGCGGCAATGGTTGAAGCCGATCTAAACGCCGCCACATTCCGTGCAACAGCAAATGCAAAGGCCAAAGCACGCGATTCACTCGCAGTACGTGCCGCAGCTGCGACCGCTGGCGAGGAAGCATCAGGCGCAGGGTTGGTGAACTTCGGAATGCTCGTGACGGCGACCGTAACGGACACCGACATGCTGCCCGACGCTGCGGCGGCCGTTGACAATCTCGGCGCAACCGCACGTTTGCGGTTGCGCCCCGTTTACGGATCGCAAGACTCCGCATTCGTAGCGGCGCTGCCTCTTGGTTTGGTGCTGCCTAAGCACATCTCAATTCCCGCCGAACTTCGTAACAACCTGTAGGAGGTTTTACCGTGGCTCTCAAATCCAACAAGCGCGTCAAGCCGATGCCGAAAAAGCGTGAAAAGAAGTCTCCTGAATTCTTGCCGGAACGGCCCAGTGTGCGCGGCTGGTTGGGTCGCGGTAAAGGTTCGTCAACGTATGTTCAGCAGGCCGAAGAATGGCGTGGCACCACCGTTCAAGTCTGCGGAATGTGGCCGTTCTCAGTGGGCACGGGCACCCCAATGATCGGGGTGCCCCTGGGCCGTCACATTTTCACCGGAGCAACCCTGTGCTGCGATCCAATTTCGTGGTTCCAGCGGGCCAACCTCATCAATAACCCCTCAGTCTTCGTCCTGGGCAAACCTGCCCTGGGTAAGAGCACGGTAATTCGGCGTATGGCCACAGGCCTAGCCGGGTACGGCGTGATGCCTATGGTGCTCGGAGATCTGAAACCCGATTATGTGGATCTCATCAATGAAATGGAAGGCCAAGTTATCACCCTCGGCCACGGGCGGGGATACCTAAATATCCTTGATCCAGGCGAAGCCTCGGAAGCGGCCGAACGGCTCCGCGAGGCCGGGCGCGATGACCTGGCAACGCGAGTGCTGGCGGATGCCCACGGACGACGCCACACAATGGTTTCAGCCCTGTTGACCATCGCCCGCAAAGAACCTCCAACAGATCACGAAGAAACGATGATCGACCGTGCTTTGAAATGGCTCGATACTAACTTTGAAGGAATCCCCGTGCTAGGGGATCTGCTCAAAGTCATTCAAGACGCACCCGACGAGCTGCGCGCTGTGGCTTTGGATAACGGCGATCTAATGGAATACAAGAAAATCACACGCGGGCTAGAGGCTTCTTTGCTCGGCATTACGGGCGGTGGCCGTCTCGGTGAAATCTTCTCCAAACAAACCACTAACCCCATGAAGCGTGACCGCCCTGTGGTTTACGACGTATCGGCTATTGATGAAAGCGATATGGACTTGCAAGGCGCGGTCCTGCTGGCCTGCTGGTCCGCCGGGTTCGGCACGGTCAATATTGCCAATGAGCTGGCGGCCGCCGGACTTGAACCTCAGCGCCACTACTTTGTGATCCTCGATGAGCTGTGGCGCGCGCTCCGCGCGGGCCGAGGCATGGTTGACCGCGTGGATGCGCTCACCCGTCTTAACCGCTCTGTGGGCGTCGGAATTGCCATGATTTCTCACACCATGAGCGACCTTCTGGCCCTTCCCACGGAAGAGGATCGGATGAAGGCTAAAGGCTTTGTAGAGCGCTCGGGCATGGTCATCTGTGGCGGCCTGCCGTCTGCCGAGATGCCCCAGCTCACCTCAGCGATCCCGCTCTCTCGTGCCGAACAGCAGCTTTTGATCGGCTGGCAAGATCCCCCCGCCTGGGACCCGGTAGCTGGTCGCGAGTCGGAGCCTCCTGGACGAGGAAAGTTCCTGGTCAAGGTAGGCGGCCGCCCTGGCATCCCCGTCAAGGTCGAGTTGACCCCTGTGGAACTCGCCGCGAGCAACACAAACAAGCTCTGGGAGCAGCAATCGCGGGTAGGCACACGAGTCTCCCACCGTGCATCCCTGAAAGCAGTAGAGGACGTGAACTCATGAGCCAACCCAACAATCGTCGCCGTGACCCATCAGGAACCGGCGCTGGCCCTCTGGTATTTATTTTCTCCGTTGCTATTCTCGGCGGTGGAACCTGGGCCTCGGTGTATCTCGGCCATAAGATCGAGGGCACCGAAGGAACGCTGCCCTCCGACCCCTTCCAACTCATCATTGGCCTGTTTACCGGCAAGGTCATCTGGCCCGCCGCCGGGCTGTGGGTGGCCATCGGTCTGGGTGTCGCCATTTTGGGCCTTGTAGTGCTTTGGCTGTGGCTGACCAAGGGTGGCCAGAAAAATCGCACACGCATTGATCGTTCGGCACAGTACATGGGCACCGGCAAGGACATTGAAGCGCTGTCGAAGAAGAGTGCTCAAGCGACCGCTGAGCGACTGGGAGTGAAAGACAGTGCCGGAGTGCCCATCGGGCAACATTTGTACTCAGGCAAGCCTCTCTACGGCTCGTGGGAGGATATGCACATTGACATCTGGGGTCCAAGAACCGGAAAGACAACGAGCCGGGCCGTTCCGGCAATTCTTGACGCGCCAGGCGCCGTTCTGGTGACCTCCAACAAGCGGGACATTGTGGATGCCACTCGTGGCCCGCGCTCTGAAAAGGGCCCGGTATTCGTTTTCGATCCACAGGGGATCACCCTCGAGGAACCTACGTGGTGGTGGAACCCTCTTAGCTACGTCACTGACGAAGTGCGGGCTTCCCGGCTGGCTGAACATTTCGCCTCGGGATCTCGCGAGCCAGGTGCAAAAACGGATTCATATTTTGACCCGGCGGGTCAGGATCTCCTTGCAGGTCTCCTGCTTGCGGCTGCGCTCGATCAGCGGCCAATCACAGACGTTTATGTATGGCTCACGCGCCCGTCTGATGAACGACCGGCAGAAATCCTCGAAGAGCACGGTTTCGAGCTGAGCGCAGCTCAGGTCGGCGGTGTCATCGCTTTGCCAGAAAAGCAGCGAGGCGGCATCTACGGAACCGCACAGCAGATGGCCGGTTGCCTCACCAACCGGGCAATTGTTCGGTGGGTAACTCGGTTGTCTGGGGCCGATAGCCGGCCCCAGTTCAGCCCTGCCGATTTTGTCGCCGCTGGTGGCACTCTCTACAGCCTTTCCAAGGAAGGCAAGGGCACCGCTGGACCTCTGGTTACGGCATTGACAGTGGCCGTTGTCGAGGCCGCTGAGGAACTGGCTGTGCTCTCTCCCGGCGGTCGCCTACAGGTGCCCCTCGTCGGCGTTCTGGATGAAGCGGCAAATGTCTGCCGCTGGCGCGCTCTGCCGGATCTCTACTCACACTATGGATCCCGCGGAATCATCCTGGACACGATTCTGCAATCGTGGTCACAGGGCGTCGAGGTTTGGGGTGAATCTGGCATGAAAAAGCTGTGGAGTGCATCGAACGTCAAGGTGTACGGCGGCGGTGTTTCTGAGGTCAATTTCTTGCAGGATCTCTCCAAGCTTGTGGGAAGCCATGACAGGCTCCGTACCTCGACCTCGGCAGGGCGCGGCAACTACTCCGTTTCACGCCAGGTGCAGCGGGAAGTCACACTTGACGTTGATGACCTTGGGGCGATGCCCAAGGGCCGTGCTCTGGTCATCTCGTCCGGTTCCCGGCCCACGCTTATTCGTACCCAGCCCTGGATGCGTGGCCCCCACGCTGAGGCGGTAAAGGCGTCCATCGTGAAATATGACCCACAGGGTGCTCGAACGATCGTTGAAGCAGAAAACGAACTAGCCAGGACCGATGCTGCATTGGCCACGGCAGGTGGTGCCTCGTGAGTTTCGGCGATTGGGAGAATGAGGAAGATCCGTCAGAAGATCCACAGGCTAACACTGCGGCCGATGACGAAGAGGCGGCCGCGCCTCAGCTCGTGTACGGCTCCGCTGTGGAGTTCTTTCGCGAGTACCTGCGGAAGGTCTATGTACGCCGGGTAAACGGACAAGCCACCGTTTGGGATGCTCGTTGGTGGGAGATTGACGAGGCGTTGGTCAGGATTGAATCTCTCTGGCGGGCTTGGGAGTTTCTGCGCCAGGACGCCTCGACGGGAACCAGTGTGTGGTTCCGCGATCATGTAGACCACCACATGGCTGTGCTGATGAGTGCGGAAGGTCCTTTTGCCGGTTCTGAGGCAAAGACCAAACGTGGCGAAGCACTCCCCCACGAAGAACCGCCCGAAGGGCTATTTCCTGACGTTCGCAACGCGGAATGAAAAATGAAAGAGGGGCCGTATCCATAGTGGATACGGCCCCTCTTTTGTGTGCGTCTGGGATCATCGGTCAAGCGTGGCTTGCTTGCCCGACCCTACTCGGGAACGTCCCTTGCGGGCTTTGACTGCGCGGGATTGTTTCACTGCCTCGGTGGCTGGCTTGCCCTGGGACACGTCTGCAATTTTGCGAGCTTCAACGGATCGTTCGGCAAACCCTTGTCCCTCCAAGCTGGCCGCCGTCTCGCTACGGCGTTCGGCCGAGTCGTAGGACTGACCGCTCTCGTCGCGGGTTTCTGTTGCGCGGTCTCGGAGGGTTTCGGCCTCGGCGGCCGCCTGCTCTCGTTCGGCCGGGTCCGGTTCATAAGCTGCGGCAGCGGCCGAACGTTCGGCCGCATTGTCGAGCTGGTCACCTTCACGCAAAAGGCTCTCTGCCTCTGCCCGCTCCTGGGCTTCCTTGCGGCGTTCCTCAGCCGCCAGGCCTTCGATGCGCTCGGCTTCCATTCGTGCCAGGAGCGCTTGCACCTGGGCCGGGTCCGCATCATGGTTGTTCACGTCCACGCCGTAGCGTGTGCGCAGTTCGTTTTCCATGCGTTGCCGTGCGCTGGCTGCCTCGGGGTCTTGGCCTTCCCAAGCCTTCGCGGTGGCGTAGGTGCGTCCAATGTCCTCGGGCCGGGCCTTGTCCCACCATTCACCGCGCTGGACGTTTCCAAGCTCACTCACGGCGGCCTGGCGTTCGGCTGCCGTGCGGGCTTGCAGCTCGCGCGATTCTTGCAAGCTGCGGGCCTCTGAGTCACGCGCCATCTGCTCACGCAATCGGGCCATGTTTTCTCCAAAACGTGCACCGGCCGTCACTGCAACCCGAACAAGTCCCTCAAAGGATTCTTCAACACCGTCTGATTCCATTTGTCTCACCATCCACTCGGTTATCTATCGTTCGACTTCGGGCGCGCTTCCCTTGGCGGGTTGCTTCACCTTGGCCGGTTCTATTCGGTTTGGGACGGGATTGTGCTGTCCCTGGCGTGCCGCCTCGGCAGGGCTGGCCATGCCTCGGTTCAGGTGTACGATGCGCTGCTGCATTTCCGCAAGCTCGGGGTCGAGGGTCGCCACGGGGGTAGTCGTGGCTGTTGCTGCGGCGTAGCCTTCGAGCTGCGCGTGAACGCGTCGCAGGTTGGTCCGGTCGGCATCAAGAATCGCGGCCGCCTGGCGGGCCTCGCCCGAAGCCTTGGCGGCGTCGTACACGGCACCGGCCAAGCTGGCTAGCTGACGAATCATTACGGCCTGCGCTGCCGCACCGTGCCCACCTTTCATGGCTGAGGCCAGCAACATTGCTGCCCCCGAAACTGAGGCCATACCTGCACGCTTGGGCTGAACCGGGCGGCGCACGGTCTGTGCCGACCGGGCTAGCGCGTCGGCCGTCGCAGCCAACGGACCTGGTTCGTCCTCTACCGCCTTTGACCATGCGGCAAAAGCTCCTGCGGTGTCCCGTGCAAGACGTGACCAGGTATCGCGATCTTCGAGGGGAACACTGCTGAGCTGGTCACGCAATTGGCCCAGCTCTGTGTTCATCCGGTCATACATCTGCGGGTCAATCTCGGATGCCTCACGCCCTGGCGAAACAATGCGCTTGCCACGGTAAGCGGCGTTCCATTCGGCGGCTGCATCGGTGGCACCCTGTGGTGTATCGGACCATTCGCCGCGCAGTCTGGGCAGCGTCAAGTCACGCCCAAGATGACCGCCTCCATACCAAATGGGGCGTTCGCCGTGCTGTGGTCGGGAGGCCACACTGAACCCGGTTACAACGTCGTTGCGTCCATCGGCAAAACGCGGGCGCACAATTAGTCCGCTCTTGCGCATCCGGCGCACAAACTCATCTTCGGACTGTGCCGCTGTCGCTGCTGCACGTACCGTGCGCGCAAGCTCGTAGCGCGGCTGATCTACACGCTTCTCGGAGACGATGCGTGCCTTGCGATCTTCGTCGATAAGGTGCTCCCATGCAGGAGCGTTCTTACCCATCTTGGGGCGTGCATGCTCGTACTTAGCGCGCGCTCGTGAGCGGGCCTGGGCTTCGCGCTCGGCAGGGTCATAGCCGCGCGTTGCGCGCTCTCCCCTAACCGATTCAAGCTCTTCCAGGCCGTACTTCGATTCGAGCGCGCGCGCTGCTTTTTGTGCGCGGTGAAAGTCGTTGTGAACATTGGCCTTCGTTCCATCTTCGCGGACAAGATTCACGGCAATGTGAATGTGGTCGTTACCGTTCTTGCTGACGCCGTGACGGACGGCAACCCAGCGAGTTGGTGCCTTGGTTCCTTCGTTGTCGTCAAGATCCATGAGCTTCATGAAGTCGCGGGCAATATCGCCCCACTTCTCATCACTCAGCTTTCCCTCTTCTGCACGCAAGGAGAGCGAACAGTGCCACACATGGCCGCCGGAAATTTCGGTATCGAATGCCTTGCTTGGACGGTCCAGGTGGCGGGCAATTTCAATGCCTGATTCCCGGCTCAACTCAGCGTCGCCGTGCCATGAAAGCAGTGCGTCGTCACCGGCAACAATGTGCGGTTCCTCGTGCTCGTTGCTTCGGCCTTCACCAACAAGGTAGGTCATCAGTCCGGCCATGCGGTCGCCGCGAACAATGTTCGGCATCATGGTTTGGGCATCCCGTCGATGACCTCATCAAGGCGGGCGGCGGCCTGGCGAATTGCGGCCATCGTGTGCTGTAACGGT
The DNA here is from genome assembly GCF_001454985.1 of Arthrobacter sp. YC-RL1. NCBI lineage: Bacteria > Bacillati > Actinomycetota > Actinomycetes > Micrococcales > Micrococcaceae > Arthrobacter > Arthrobacter sp. YC-RL1. Next base: position 38,480 of record NZ_CP013299.1, on the reverse strand, counting down.
TCCTGCAATTCAAAGGGCAACTCACGCCCGGCGTTAGTTGTCCTGGCAATCTGATTCAGGTTGTTGCCCATGCTGGCAAGCTTGCGGTGCGCGGCGAACAGATCCGCGAGAACAGCACGACGATCAGTGGGGGTCTCCCCCGCTTCGTCTGCCAAAGCTGCCTCGACCAACAGGCGCGGAATTGAAATGCCCTTGGCATTGGCGCGCAGCAACAGTGCACCTTGTTCTTCGGCGGACACCTTCACATCGTGACGGTGAACTCTGCCACCTTCGACGTTCGCACGGCGACGGCGAACAAACAACCGACTCTTGGGAGACTCGTTCTCCATGCCTTCACCGTCCTTATGCCCAGCGCAGCGAACCCGCCGAAATAGCGGGGACCACACATCAAGTGTGCCCGATCCGCCGACGAAAGTCGAGGATCAAGCCCAGTTAGCCCGGCTAACTGTATAGCTTGCTCCGTCCGGGACTACGATTCTTTGCTCACGTCGCAAGACGGGAGTGGGAGCGGCTGCGCCGCTTCTACTCTTTTTGGCGACGCGTGCGGCGCTGGTTCTGGACAGTGCCGCACGTAGTATGGGGGCATGACAAAAGAGCTGAATGTGAATGAAGTTGTTGAGCGTGCACGGCGTGCACAGGAGAGCCGACTTGCGGTGATTAAGGGACTTGCTGAGGCACAACAAAACGTGGCCAACGTGCGTGCCGATGCGGCCGAACGAATCGCGAAGATCGAACAAGAAACAAACGCCCTGATTGCCGCTGCTGAGCGCGAACATGTGAGTGAATTCCAGGGTGCACAGCGTGCAGGCTGGTCCACCGATGAGTTAAAGGGCCTCGGCTTCACGGAACCGGATAAGTCAGCCCGAACGCGCAAGCGTGCAGCACGGAAGCCTACGTCTAAGCCTGTCCAGCGGACTTCCGGTTCGTCGCACTCTGAGACGACCGAAGTACCCGCCGAGTAGCGTTTCTCTGCCCCCTGACCACCTGTGGACGGCAAAAGATATTCCTCCGGTCTTTTCCCGCCCACAGGTGGACAGCGGGACCCTCAAGCGGTTGCACACATTCACCAGGTCACCGACACTTGAAATGGTCGCCAAGGGTTGCCGGTGAACATGCACAACCTCGTACCAGCGTGGCTCGGGAGGGACGTTCTTCTAAACCCACTTTCATAAATATTTGGCAAGAAAATATCCCCCATCGTGAGACAAGACCTCACCTTTGACGGGGGATATTTCTATGCACTTAGGCACTTGTTGGGAGACTGGGAAAGTAGCGGCTTGGGATTAGCCTCGTCCGCTCCCACGGTCGCCCTGTGGCTTACCACGGGGCACGGGCGGGCGTGTAAGCGCCGCCCTCTTCGCCGTCTCAATCTGGCCTGCATCAAGTAACGGACCTCCGCGCTTTTGTCGCGCTAAGTCTTTCTCCCATGCTCCTACTGCCGGGGCCGCCTCGGTGCCTTCTTGAGTTGTTCTATAGACGCGATAGCGCTCAACAGCCGGGCAATCTATGGCAAGGTTTTGAGCAACTGCCTCTGGTTTCGATTTTCCGTCCGGTCCGTCAAAAACTGCGCGGGCGTACTCGCTCGGAACCCAGCGTCCGCCCAGCTCTTCGCGTCCGTCTAGTGCAGCTTCATAGGACTGTTGCCAGCGCTTGGCAATTCTGCCTTCGGAGATTTCAAACGGAACTTCAACGTCAATTATCTGCACACTGTAGCCAGCGGCATTGAGCTGTCGCCCAAGCTCCTGTGCGGAGGTCTCAGATGACAGCACAGTGTCAACAACGATATTCATTCCCTCTCGGATTGACTCGGTACGCAACCGGCCCGCGAGTATGGAAGATTCCTCGTGTACCAGTGATGCCAGTTCTAGAGGAAAGAACTTTTCTCCGGCCGCTTCGCGGTCTCGGATTTCTGGCGGCTTGATCTTCGATTCATAGGTGCCGTCTTGCTGCGCCTGGCGCAGCAAAGCATACTTAAACTCGTCGGCGTCGATGACCAAATAGTGATCTCGTTTGTCGCCCAAGATGGATTTGAGCACGGTGCTCTTACCTGCACCTGGCGGTCCTGCGAGAACGATAGCCTCACGGTCGCTTCGCGCATTTGGGGCCGCGTCCTGTTGCTGGGCAACCAAGCGATTGTGAAGCTGCCTACGTGCGGCTTTGGGTTCCCACTGTTCCGGGCCAAGCTCGGTAAACCAGTCGGGGTTCTTTACCGTTGCATAATCAGAATCTTTCGAAAGTGCTTCGCCGGACTTCGACAGATCAATGACGGATTTACGATGGCGCTCAATCTCGTCGTCGTTCGCCACTATCGCGGCTCGACTGCGACGGCCGCCAACACGGTGTCGTAGGCCTCAGCGTCAATCAGACCATCATCAAAGGCCTGCCCAACGTCATCAAAAGATCCCGGTGTGGCAAATCTCAGATCATCAAAATAGCCACGCTCACGTGTCGCGGGCGTCGCATACTCCCAGCGCGTCAGCTCGTCAATAAGCTGCTCACGCGTCAGCTCGCCTACGGAGTACCGCTGGCACACCTCATAGGGATCAGCACCGGAGAAGCCGGCCCTGGCGGCCGGAACTTTCTGTGCAGTTTTCAGCGCCGTAGACAAGCTGGGCTGGCTAATCCCCAGCACCTTCGACAATTGCCGCTGCGTGCAACCTAGGGAGGCCAGGCGGGCCAGCTCGCGCCGGTAGTCCAACTGGTCCAGGTTCACCCTCTGCCGCAAAGTGCGGGCACGTCCGGCTTCTACTGCGTAGTCAATTGTGGTCATCGTTATCGCCTCCTATAGCCCATTCTATCAACATTTGATAGGGGGTGCTATATCCAGTGTCATTTAGTCTGCCGCTAAGCGGGTTAGTGCGCGGCTCACGCTCGATGCCCCAACTCCAAGAACGGCCGCAATGTGGGTGATGCTTTTGTCCTGGGCACGCATGTTCTTTGCTTCTTCAATACGCTCTGGTGTCATCACCGTTGGGCGGCCGCCGATTCGGCCTTGGGTGCGCGCGTGCGCAAGGCCGCGCATGGTGTTGTCTCTGATCGTGTCTACTCGGAGCTGAGCGAAAACGGCCACTATCCCAAACAGCGCCCGGCCCATCGGCGTGGTTGTGTCGATCTCTGGTTCGGTGAGGCTTCGAATGTGCACCTTGCGCCCATGCAACTCGTCAATGGTTTGTATGGCCATGACTTCGCTGCCTGCAATGCGGTCAAGGGCGCGAATCACGAGGGTATCCCCCGCGTTCAAATAGTCCAGGCAAGTCAGCCACTCCGGGCGCGCTGCTATGCGGCTTGACTCGCCCCTGTCCACGAAAACTCTTACCGCTCCTGCGGCTCGTAGCTCGGCCTCCTGCGAATCGGGGTTTTGGTCGCGGGTTGAAACGCGTGCGTAGCCAATAGTGTTGCTCATCGTCCCGGCTCGGTGCCGTGCTCATAGCCGCGCTGCAATGCACCTGCGATGGCGCTGCGGTCTGTTGTTTCGGCTGGTGAGTTCATGTTGCTCACTCCTTATCGGGTTCGCGCAGTGACTCATTGGGAGGTGGGCCGCTGCATTTTCTTCTCGATCGCCTCAAGCTAACCAGAAACGCCCTACGCTTTGTTTCGGTTCATTTTGGTTTCGGTGCACGTTTTCGGTTGACGATTATCCGGCGTGTCGCCTGCACTGTGTCATTCAAAAATTAGGCCACCAAAAACGACCGTTATCGGGACGCGGCAGGCCGACGGTCAGCGGGGCTGCTATAACGTGTCAGGCTTCGATGCGCAAGCGCTTACCCAACGCATTGACGACCTTCTCAAGAGTGGCAGTAGAGATATTGCTGCCAGTCTCTAAACGGGCAATTGTGGGCCGCGAAACTCCTGCCTCGCTGGCCAGCTTGTGCTGGCTCCAGTCAAGGCTCTCACGGGCGTCTCGGATGTCCTTTCCGATACCTTTCGCCGGATTGGGCTTTCGGCTCATCAGACCACCTCTAGGGCTGGCGCCAATCTTCGTTCAGCTCGCACACGTAAAGCGTGTCCGTACTGCGACATGCTGTTCCAATCAACCACGGTCTCACCGTTACTATCGGTGGTTACTGGAACCATGATGCGTGTCTTCTTGAGTCGCCCAAGCGTCGCTCCATTACCACCCCAGCTGAACTTTCCCATCTGCTCCTGGATCAGCGCTGCAAGCACCAGCCCATTGCCCTCATCGAGCAGTTCGTGCCTGAGCACTTGGATGTTCTGGCTGGTGTAGAAGGGTACGGGCTGGTAGCCGATTGTTTGAGTATCGAGACCGATAGTGATGGCTTTCCCAGGTTCCGGTGTGCGGTCTTGGCGTGGACAAAAGCTGTCCACGCCATTGTTTGATTTCGTGCGAGACACGAACGGGAACAGTGGGTCTCCAGCGGTATCCAGCTTTGACTTGTCATACCATGCGGTGGAAGCCTTCATGGAGTCAAATACATCAGTGATGAACATCGGCTCGAACTTCAAGTCAGGGAGGGTGTCGTCGTCAGCAGGACTTGTCTGGATAGCACTGTGCATGTCCGTGATGACACGGCCCAGCAGCTCGGCTCCGAGGCGATCGAGTCCGTCCCAGTCCACGATTTGGTTATCCTCATCGTCGGTGGTGATGGGCACCATGACCTCTTGGCTTCTCAGCCTCTGAATGTTTGGCTTATAGCCAAAGTTGTACTTTGGAAAACACTGATATGTAATGCAAGAAGCGAGCATTAGCAGGGCAGCCGGAGTGGCGTCTTCATAAAGCGGTTGTAGAGCCGTCACATCTGACGAAGCAAAGAATGGTGCTGGTTGAAATGTGCAATATCCGGCTCCTCCATCCCCATTGTTGACAATAGCGAGCCACTTCCCAGGAAATAATGGCAGGTCATTTACGTACCCTACGAACCCATTGTTGCGGGCAGCGGCCCCGACATAGGGGGTGCGACCTTCGGGATCACGTTCTCCTACTTTTCCACGATGGAAACTAACGATCGTACCGAGCCTAAGTGGCCGAAAGTCAAGAGAATCGAAGATGTTCATACTGTCACCCCTTCTTCGAGTTCAGATTCCTCAGATTTCGGCGTCGGCGTGATCAGGTCGCCCAAGCCGTGCGCGTGCATATCCACCTGCCAGGTCACATAGTCGGCTGCGGTAGCAAGGAAGTCTTCGTACTGAGGCGGCTGGTCGTTGAAGTAAAAGTACGAGTGTTGCCATTCATCTTCGGGCATCACCTCGGAACGGACGATAAAGCCTGTGTCGGCCTGGGCATCACCGTTGATTACATCAATAAGGTGCCTACGCCGGGAGTCAGCAATACCGGTGTCAACAAGTCCACGGTGGGCTGCAACCTTGTATCCGTCGTCTTCAAAGTTGATGAACTTCACCTTGGCGTCTCGCTTGTGTGGGCGTCCAGCTGTGAACACTGCGACGACCGTGTGCGGGGTGTGACCGGAATTCGCAAAGGTCATCGGATTCATCGTGATGACCATATCTAGGGAGTTATGGGTCAATATCTGCTTCTTACGTGCCTTGTCCTCTTTGGTTTTGCCAACCATTGTTGATTGGGGCACGATCGCCGCAAGTCGCCCACCTGGGTTCAAGAAGGTCAATGCCTTCTCAATAAAAGCAAGCTCAGAAAGGTTGCGAGTCGATTTGTCCTTAGATTGTGAGTATGGCGGATTGAGTAGCACCTTAGTGAACCCATGGCCCATCGCCCAGGAGCCATCGGGCATCTTTATGTCACCGCGCATCTCGTGAAGTGGCGCTTCGAAGATCGAGTCCCGGCGGAAGTTGGCTTTGCCATCTCCGCGCAAGATCATGTTGGTGGTGCCAATAGCGAAGAGCTTATCCTGGAGCTCGATCCCGTGCAGGCGCTCGCGACGGATTTGTTCTTTGAGAGTTTCATTATGGCCTGCGTCTTGGAACATGCGGTGCATAGCTGCGATAAGGAACGAAGCTGTGCCAGCTGTGGGGTCGAGTACGTAATCACTGGCAGAGATATCGATGAGCTCAGCCATGAGCGTGGTGACGTGCTCAGGCGTTAGCACGATGCCAAGTCCCGAGCCGTCGCCGCCGCCGTAGGCGATAAACTCGTGGTAGAAGTTCCCAAGCACATCGAAAGCAGTCATAGATGGATCAGTGACAGCGTGCATTACTTCGTCGGCCAGGATGCGGGTCATCCATTTCAGAGGCGACTCTCCCAAATCGCGGTGCACACGGTTCAGTGGCGGGGAAGTGCGGATGTAGGCGAACTGGTCAAGTAGAGTACCAATCTTTTGCTGCGGCATGAGCGCCTCAGACTCCATGTACTGTTTTGCAGCGTCATAGATGATACGTCCATCCCACACCTGGCCGTTGTTACCTGGGGTACGGCCCTGCAACTGCGTGATGTCGAAGTAGTCGTTCTTGAGTGCGAGCAGGATTGCAGATACCAACGGGGCTTTTCGGTTGTTCTCTACTGAGCCGTAGTTCCGCATACCCTCGTGAAGGCGTTCAGCTGCAGCACGAATGTCATCAAGCCTGACCTCTGCACGGGGGCGCTCGTCAAGGACCTGGACAGCGTGATACTCATTTATCTGATCGGCAGCGAAGACATCGAGGTTGTCGAGGTCATCGAGCTGTTTCACCATACCGGCACCGAGATAAACGACCGCGATTTCGTGGTGCTCTTCATCGCCACCAACCCCGACGGCAAAGATGCCTTTGTCATGAGGAATGCCGTTATCCAGCATAGTTTGGGCGTAATGTACTGCGCCGTTCAGAGCATAGTCGGCACGGAATGGGTAGTCGGTGGTGACAAGCCCATTTTCGATGCGCCGGGTGAATCGAACTTCCCGCTTGTCTTCGATCATGACCACGAAACCTTCGGACAAGAAGACGAACTCGGGTTTTCCTTCTGCGATGCCTGTGGCTGACTTCGAGCCACCCCGGAGTGCATTGCGCTTCCACTGCGGACCACCTTCCTGTTCCCAAGGGCGCTCCACACCGATTTCTCGCAGTAAGTCCCTGACGAACTGGTCAGTTGCCCTTTCGTTTCCCATGCCCACATCTTTCTCGCAATGATAAAAATCCAGCTCTATTTGTATCAGTTATATTGCTTTAGCTGGTAAACCTATACACTGCACGCGGGTCTAAAAAACGATCCTTGGTGGATTGGCCCGGGGTCGCTACTTCGAGTCGGGAAAATTTTGCCCATAGATGGTCCATGGGTCGGGTCGGTAGGCGTTTTTTTCGTCTTGGCCGTGGTGCCACGTGTAGTCATCTTCAAGGTCTGCCCATATCGAATCTTCTCTACGAATGCGCTTAGCTTCGGACTTGTGTATCCACAGCGTCTCGCGCTGTCCGTGAGTGTACTTACTGATCATGGTCGCCGGGTACTCCACTAAGATCCGGTCTCCCTGCCATGCCATAACTCGCGCGTGAATCTTTCGCTCATTCATGACTATTTCCACGTATGGGCGGCGACCTGGCAGGTAGTGCCGCATCTTGTCAGGGTCAGGCTCAAAAGTCATTCGGGGCCTGCGCTTAACTAAGTTCTTTCTTGCTTGAGGCTGTGGTGGTCGGTTCACGGTATCCCTGTTTAGCAATGGCGTTCTGGGCCTTTGCCAAACTCTCCCCCACGAGGTCAGCCAAGGCAGCGGCTTCGAGCATGTGCGCGGTCGCCAGGTTGACGGACGCCTGCGGATCGCTACCGTCGTCCTCGTACACGTCGTACTCGTTAAGTGAGCGCTCCATGCTTGTTGCAAGCTGTCGGAGAGCCTGGCCCAGCATGGACCCAGTGGCGCCCTTCAAGTTCCCTAGAACTTGATACACCGTGGGCGCTGGGTGTGTGGAATTCATGTGGCAGATCGCGCGGACGGAATCATAGATTGCGGTGGCTTCTTCGACGACTGCGGGTGTTTCATCACTCATGGCATTCTCCTTCGTTTCCTTATGCCTAGCATGGGACTAGGACATTACGCATTGCTATCGTTCAACTTTTGTACCCGGCTTCACCTGGGCAAATGTCCCGGCTGTCGCTTCAAGAATGGTGTCTACGTCGCGAGGCGACGCGGTACGCTCACATTCGTCCTGGTCATCTGAAACGCATGGGTTGAGTGTGTCCACGCGGAGCACTTCGCCGTCTCTGATCCACACCACATCGAGTGGGATCTGAACACCAAACATCCATACTTCTGTGCTCTGTGGCTCTCCCAGCTCGAAGAGCATTCCCTGGTCTGCCAGGAGGTCTACGCGTCCGCGTAGACCTTGCTGCTGCTTCTCGGGGGTATTTGCTAGCTCTGCGGAAACGGTGATGCCGCCGATGGTTACATCCGTGCGCGCTGGCGCACACGAACTCAGTACACCGATAGCGAGAATCGCTGTGAGTGCTGCTGCCGACCGCCGGGCGTTCATCGTTACGCTAACGGGCGGCCAAGTCGACCGGTTCGTGGTGCCGCACCGTCGAAGGGCTTGCCGCCGTTGTGGAGCTTTTCCAGCCTTTCAACCTCGCGCATGACTACGGCCGCGTGAAAATCGCTAAATGTCTGGTATCCCTCCAAGTGGCCGACCTGTTGGAAGGCTCCGCGCACGCGCTCGGCGTCCTCTGTTTCCTGGTAGTAGGCAACCTTTGTTTTGGCTTTCTTTGCCTTTCGGGCCGGTGTCGTGGCGGGTGTGGCTACAGGGGCCGGCTCGGCCTCAACCGCCGGGGCCGGAGCTTGTGTAGCCACCTGATCCGTGGCGGGCGCTTCGGCGGGCTGTAGAGGCGCTGCGGTGACCGGCGAGCTGCCCGCAAGGGTTGATTTCATGGGTGCAGGGCGCTTTGCCATTGCTATTTTCCTTTCGTAAGGGTGTCGATGTATCCCGCATAGATGGTGGCGAGATCTTCCGCGTCGCCGCCCCATTGGTCGAGTCCGTGGTTTGCTTCCATCGCGTCCGCAATAGGCGCTCGCTTGGGCACCGGGGGTTCCAAAACAAGAACACCACGGGCTAGGGCGGCTTCACCGATCTCTCCCGCCCAGTGTGCGCCGCTGATGGTGCGTGCTTCATGCTGGTTGACCATAAATCCCGCAATTTTCAAGGCGGGGTTGTAGTGCTCGTGCACCAGGTCAATAGTTCCCAGTAGCTTGGTGATGCCATTGGCGCTGAATAGCCGTGAATGGGTAATCACCAGCACGCCGTCAGCGGCCGTGAGGCTGTTGATGGTGAGCTGGTCGAGCGAGGGCGCGCAGTCGATTAGCACTAGGTCATAGTCGTCTTGCACGCCCGCCAGCGCGTTTCTCAGACGAGATTCACGCCCTGCTCCGGCCAGCACGAGTTCGTCGCGGACTACTCCCAGCGTCTCCCCTGTGGTGGGAATGACGCTCAGGTGGTCCCAAATGCCGTCCACAGTCACACCTTCCAACGTTGCCGCTGAGCGGTCGCTAAGTGCGTCCGCGAGGCCCGCATGATCCTCGGTGATGCCGTTGGTTAGCACGCTGGTGATGTTCCCCTGGGGATCTGCATCAACGACTAAAACACGCTTGCCAGCTAGCACTGCGGCGCGGGCCAAGTGGAAAGTGGTCGTGGTCTTACCGACTCCCCCTTTTTGGTTGCAGAGGGCAAAAATTGTTGCGGTCACGGTGGTCTCCATCTGTTGTTCCCAGTCTAGAATACTTCTCTTATCCCCAATAGAACTATTGGGGATATTGGGGGCGGATTGACCGCCCCCAATCGTTACTACTCGCCGCGTTCAGCCTTGTGGACCGTGACGCGCTGCCCTCGGAGACTCACACCGATTTCATCGGCTCGAACTTCATGCCTCCGGTGGGCTTCCCCGGCTTTGCCCTCTTCCTGGGTGACCCGGTAGCGACCGCTGAATGCAACACGAATGTTCCCGCCGTCCTGCGCAGCCGCTACAAGGTTGCGGGCCTGGTCCCCGGACACTGACACCTTGTAGGTGGTGGCCGGTCCGTCGCGCCACTGCTTGTTTTCGTCGCGCTCTCGGTCGCTCACGACAACCAGCGCATGGCAGTAAACGCCCGTTTCGCTTTCTCGGAGCCTCGGCACCTTGACAAGGTTTCCAACTCGGCTGATATAGCTCATGGCCTGCTCTCTTCCTGTCCCCGTAGGGACAATAGTACTGATGGGGTTACCGGCGGCGGCGTTCTACGGTCATTTCATGGCCATCCATTTGGCTGGGGTAGAAAACCCATTCAATGTCGCTGCCCTCGGGTGGGATGAAACGGACACCCCTAACTGGCGAGCCGTACCGAATGGGGCTTAGAGGGTCTTGCACCACAAGCGGCTTCCGGTACGGCTTGCCATCAAGCGCCATGAGTCGATCCCCCATTTGCAAATCTGCAAGTCGGGTAATGATGATCTTTTCCATTTCCTGCCTCTTCCTCTCGTCCCTATTAGTACTATTATATCTAATAGTACTAATAGGGAAAGTTTTTATATTCTTCGATACACATGACCGTGAAAACCGGCTCCCCTCGGTCACCTGGGCCGATGGTCAGACCTAGGGTCACCTTCTCTGCCTCACACCAAAAACTAGGTCGCCTGGCATTCGGTACGCGGTACAGGTCAAACATGGACAGTTGCTCCCCGGCGGCGTTCCTTGCTGCAAGGCCTGCCATGTAGAGAACATCCCACAGTCGCGCGTCATCCGCCTGTGGCTCCGGGTGGCTGTCGTCCCAGGCGACGGCGTAAGTCCATGCCGCTCGGGTCAGGGCTACGGAGTGCCTAAATCGGGCATCTTGGGCCGTGGCGGTTACATCAATGAGTTGCCCAACTTCAAGGGCTTGCCCTCGTGTGTGCGCGTGGGTTGCTTTGCCAGGCATTGCCGTTCCTTTCGTTTGGGGCATTATCCCCAATGTCTGCATTGGGGATAATGCCAGCATTATCTACTGCGTCGAGTTGTCTGCGTCGTATCGGTTGAACCACAGTGAGTGGTTCACGTCGAGGCGTGAGCCAAAGGTGCGTATGCCGTCCGCAAGGTCAATCCGCTCGTCCCCGGCGGCCGTGCCGATCTTTTCCAACGTGAGCTGCACTGGCAGCCAGGTAAGCCCGTAGCTAAAGTGCACTTCAACCCGGCCATCTTCATCAGCAATGCCTCCCACGCCTTCACCATTGACGACACAGCCGATGCCACGGTCTACGGCTATGAGCATCTGGGGCAACGGGCCATGCGTAAGCTGCGCCGCATCGGCCTCGGGGTACTGGGCGGCAAACTCTTCGCGGGCCGCTGCCAGCAGGATCTCTGCATCAAGCTTGGTTCCAATAGCCCCTGCGGGCCTTGTGTTGCGCTGCATGGTTCCTCTTTCCTTCGTTGTTAGTACTATTGTATCTAATAGTACTATTAGATACAAGCTATGAGAATCACAGACCGCGAACCCGCGTCCCTTGCGGGGTGACCTCAACGCGGAAGCGGGTGCGGGGATTGCGCTTAAGGCTCCTGTCCCAGTGGGTGGACATGTCGGCACTGAGGATAAGGTTTTCCTGGTCAAGCTCCCCTGGCTCGGCGGGCTGCTGCGCAGCCCAGTTGTACTCAATGGCACTGTCGCCCTCGGGGGCGACTCGCACCAGCCACTCGGCTCGTGGTGCGCGCAGCGAGTGGCGCAAGTGGTGGGCGGCGGTATCGCCATCGCTTACCCAGTTGCAGATTTCCTGCTGAGTGTCGTTCATATTTTCTCTCCCTTGTTATTTATAGTTCTATTGTATCCAATAGTACTATTATATGCAAACTGCTAGGCTCTGCTCTTTAGCTCAGAGATCTTATCCGGGCGGAAGCCTGACCAGTGCTCCTGGTCGTCAACCACGACAACGGGAGCCTGCCCGTATCCCAGTTCTTCACTGACGTATTCGAGGGCCGCAGGGGTCGAGGTAAGGTCAATGACCCGATAGGGGATCTTTGCCCTATCCAGTGCTTGGTAGGTGGCGTCACACTGAACGCACCTGGGCTTGCTGTAAACGGTGATTTCCTGCATCGTGCTCACATCCTCTCTCGTTCATTCTGTCGGCCTGTTCCTGATAAGCAGAGCATCGCCGCAGTTAGCGGCCAGAGTGCAACCGTAGGCGATGGGGGAGGGGGTTTCTGTGCGAAATAAGGGAGCTTGCGACCGCGCTCAGAAAGCCTCGGGGGAATCGGCCCCGCAGGGGCTTGCGCGGCGGCCGTGGCGGCAATGATTAAGCGCCAGGAACAGGACACATCCTAGGGGCCGGCCATGGTCCTCAGGCCATTCATGCGGGCGCGTAGCGCCGGGGGAGCGCGCCCCTCGCGGGGCGGCCGTTTCGACTCTGCCGCATTTCCCCCATTAGTACTATTGTTTACAATAGTACTAATGGGGGAAGCTTTTATGAGCTAATCAGGTTGCGCAACTCGCGGGGGATCTCGCCGCCTTTGGCCTGGTGCTCTGTCACTAGGGCTGCCATTTCCTCGGCCGTTTTCACTGCTTTGATGGCCTCATAGTCAACGCGGTCGGTCCAGCTGTATTCGGTGCGTACCGATACGGATTTGGCGTTGACCCTTGCAACTTCTGCCCATCCGTACCGAATCCGTACATAGTCGCCCTTTTTGATGGTTTCGCGGCTGTAGTTGGTGGCCTTGCCCTCGGTGATCTGATCGGCGCGGACCTGCTGCCAGTAGGCCAGTTGGTCGCGCTGATCTTCAAGCATGGCGGTTAGCCTATCGAGGTATGCACCGCTTGCGCCGATTGGCTCGGCGCTCAATACGTGCTCCCCGGCATCGTTCTTGATCCATTGGCGGGTGCCTGTGATGTGGCGTTGAGTGCGGCGGGCGTCCGCTTCAAGCTTCTTGATGCGGTTTGCTACCGTTTCCACGCTGTAACGTGCCCCGGTGGTGTGCGTAGCGGTTTCTGCACGGCGGGCGGCTTCTGCGGCTTCCGCGTCGGCGGCGATGGCCTGGGCCTGGGTGCGGTGCGCCTTCTCGATGGCGTTGCGGTGACGACTCTCCGAGTGGTGACCGATCTTGATTGGCTCGCCGCCCCAGGGGAGCGCATCCCCGGCCGCGTTTGCTCGTGCTTGAGCCTGGTCGGCCGCTGCCGCCTTGCGGTCGGCTTTGGCGTCAAGTGCGGCCGTGCGCTGCTCCTGGCGCTCGATCTTGCCCGCTTCAACTTCGGCCGTGGTGCGGGCGGTTTCATCAATTTCTGTTTCAACCTCGAACCCTTCCGCGCGTAACGCTGCGGCGGTGGCCTTGATGGTGTGCCACTTGGGCATCCGGTCCCGGCTCATCGGAACAAACCATGCTGAGATGCTGCGGCCCCAGCGCCAGCGCTGGGCCTTCAAAATTTCGGCGGTTCCATCGCCGCGCGTGGTGCCTTCAATCATGGTTCCGGCTTCGTGGGTGTGGGTGATGGTGAGCATTTGCTTCTCCTTCGTTCAGTATTAGTACTATTCTATCTAATAGTACTATTATATGCAAGCCAAATCAGGGACTATTGCTACTATTTGCTGGAAAATTCGGCTATGTAGTCAAGGTATTCGCCTAGGATCGTGTGTTCATCGAACGGGCTGATTCCGTCATCCCATCCGGTGCCCAGCTCGTGATCTGCGAGGCGAGACGCTAGCAGCACCTCTGTTTCCGCGTTGATCTGCTTTCCGTCTGCTGTTTCTATGGTGACCATTTCCGCCAACCTTTCCGCTCGCGCTCGTTCATTTTTTTGGGGCCTCCTGGTAATGGAATAACCGCGTGTGGAGTGGCCCGGAGTGCAACCCGAAGGGTGGTGGGGGAGAGAATTTCAGGCGAAATAAGGGAGCTTGCGACCGCGTCTGGGATTCTCGGAGGAACCAGCGCGCAGCGCTTGAACGTAGTGGCCCGGAGCGCGCGATGCTGGATAACCAGGAAGGACAAAAAACGCTTCTTGCTGGCTGCGCCTGCGCGGCCAGTTCTCAGCCGTCCACACTGGGTGCAGGTCACAGGGCTGTGGCAATTGTGGGCGGGGGAGTGTGGTCGTGTTCCCGGTGTCCAGCATGTGTGCAGGTTAGCCCCGACGATAGCTGGGCTGTGCACATGTGGTCACGGGTGGCCACTGTACGGGCGGTGACGTTGATGGGGTGGCTTGTGAAAAAGTGAAATATCCACGCCAGAACGGACTCGCCACCGCACTGCGGGAACTGGGCAAACTGGAACGAACCCTCTTCCTGCTGGATTGGCTCCAAGATCCCGACCTGCGCCGCAAGGTCACGGCCGGGCTGAACAAGGGCGAGGCCAGGAACACCCTGGCCCGGGCCGTTTTCTTCAACAGACTTGGAGAGATCCGCGACCGCAGCTTCGAGCAGCAGCGCTACCGGGCCTCAGGGCTGAATCTTCTCACCGCGGCCATCGTCCTCTGGAACACGGTCTACCTCGACCGCACCATCACCACCTTGAACCAAGAGGGCAACGCCACCGACCCGGACCTGCTGCGGTTCCTCTCACCCCTGGGATGGGAACACATCAACCTCACCGGCGACTACACCTGGCCACGCACCAACAAGATCAAACCCGGCAAATACAGGCCACTACGGCGCTCGACAAAACCTTAGCGTCGGATATTTCACTTTTTCACAAGCCACCCCTGGATGACGTATCGGGTGCCGTCTTCCACATCAAACCCGTACGCCCCGAAGATGGTGTTCTCCCGGACAAGCAACCTGCTGATGTAGATGGTGTCCAGGATGGGGACACGCAATTGTTCGGCCCGCCGGATCAACGTCCGCTGAATTTCCAAGCCCGTGTAGTCCCCGGCGAAGGCGGTTCGCCGGAATTTGTGGGCACCGAAAAACCGCTGAGAGATCGCACCATCTTCTTCTCGGGCGAAGTTCATGCCGTAGCGTTCCAGGTCGCTTATTCCGCGCTCTGCTCCTTCAGCGACGATTTGAACCGTTAACGGATTCGCCAGAAGGTAGCTCTCCCGGATCGTATCAGCGGCGTGTTGTTGCCAGGTGTCTTCCGGGTCCATCGTTGCCAAGGCAGCGTTGATTCCACCAGCGGCCAGCGAGGTGTGTGCGTCAGCCTTCGGGCGCTTGCCCACCGCAGTGACATCTACTCCTCGCTCGGCGAGTTCGATGGCGGCACGGAGCCCTGAGCCGCCAGTCCCGATGACAAGGACAGCGGTATTTATTCTCTTCTCTTGGATATTCATGTTTCCTCTGGGGATGTGATGAACTGTCGGCCATTTAAGACCGCGGAGCCGCTTACTACTTGGGTTGAGTTCAATGGGTCCCCTGCACGCTGTGCTCTCTCGGGCATCCGGAAGGCGGCCTAGGGCCGCGCCGAGGTATGAATCAATTCCCGATTTGGCTTATTGGCGAGGCTGCGGCCAGCAGGCTTCGCTGACCGCAGCTTCGCGCGTTCCAATCGACACGAGGCCGATGCTATTTGGTTGGCACCTGCTGTCTGGTGGTTGCCTTGTGGGGTTACTCATCTGCGATCGTCGTGGGCTGGGGTTTTCCGTTGACGCAGCGGGAGTTCTGTGGTGCTAGGAGTTTGTGCTTTCCTGCAGCCATTGGTCGAGAGTTTTCTCGCCGATGCGGGCTTCTCCGACTGGAACGATGCTCGTTTCCTCGATGGGAATACCGAAGTACCCGGCGTCAGGATCAACGGCCACAGTACGGGGATCGCCTTTCGCGCTGAGGACCCGGCTGGCAAACTCGTGCATGGGGGCTCGTTCCGGACCGGCAATTTCAAGCACCCCGTCCAGGGCAGGGGAAAGCGCCGCATCAGCAACCAACCGCGCGACGTCCGCGGCAGCCATCGGCTGCATCAAGTGGTTCGTGAGGAAGACGCGGCCATCACGCGTTCCAACGTCAGCGATCATCGGGATGAACTCGAAGAACTGCGTTGCCCGGACCAAGGTATAAGGCACCCCGCCGTCCCGCACTGCGTTCTCCTGGGCGGTCTTACCTGCGAAGTACCCCACCGGGCCAATCCGGTCAGTACCAACAACGGAAAGGACCACATGGTGCTGCACTCCGGCTCGCTTCTCTGCAGCCAGGAGATTTGCCGTGGATTTCGTGAAGAAGGGGACGACAACGTCTTCGTCGAACTCCGTGGTGTTCATCAGGTCGACCACAACATCAGCGCCGGCCATCGCTTCGTCCAAACCCGCACCGGTTACCGAGTCCACACCGCTGGAGGGCGATGCCGCGACTGCCTCGTGTCCCTGCTCGGTCAGAATATCCACAACCTGCCTGCCGATCAGGCCTGTGCCACCTGCAACCAGAATCTTCATGTCTTGTCCTCACCTAATACTCGGATAACTTTTATCCGAGATGAAGGTTACGGACATGATGTGTCCGAGTCAACTACTATGGCGGTATGAAGTTATCCGGAGGTGTCGAATGGGCTATCCATTGCTGTGTGGTGCTCAGCAGGATGGACGGGGCAGTTCCGGCCAGTAAGCTCGCTGGACTCCACGACGTCTCAAGCAGCTATCTGGCCAAGCAGATGCAGGCCCTTTCACGCGGGGGACTTGTCCGTTCACTGCAGGGGCACGCCGGAGGCTACGTGCTGACCCGGCCCGCCGAGCAAATCAGCATTCTCGATGTTGTACAGGCAGTGGAAGGCCAGCAACCGCTGTTCGTCTGCACTGAGATCCGCCAGCGCGGACCCCTCGGCACCCCTCCAGAGGACTGCCTCACACCTTGCCCCATCGCCAAAGCGATGATGACAGCAGAAGCGGCCTGGCGTGAGGCCCTCAGGGAAGTCACCATTGGGGACCTCGCCCACCAGGTGAGCACCACGTCAGGACCGGAAGCCTTCCAAACGATCCAGCACTGGTTCGTCGGCGCCTAAGATCGGAACGCGAACCGGCTAAGCAACGAGCAATCCAGAAGGCTCATCAGGAACCTACGCAGGGTTAGCTTGATCTCTGTTTTGTGGCGCCTGCTTCTTTGGATCCAGTCCAGTCACCGTCCCTATTAGGGGGAACCGGGATCCTCGTGCTACTGCCTCGCGTTATGCTCCGTGTACTGCTTCTCGGAAATGCTGAAGTCAGTTTCTAGAGTGCCGGCGGCCAGTCTGGCACAGAAGTCTTGGTACGAGAGCTGACAGTAGTAGTCGTAGTAACGGGGCTCAGTAGTGTTGCGCATGACGAGTTCGTTCCTTTAGGAGTTTTGCTAACTGATACCAACAGCATCGTCTGCGCCCGTTAACCCTACAGAAGTGTTTCCAGTTTGGCGGCTTAGAGGAAATGAACCGAGCTCTCGCACTGTCCTTCGTCGGGCTGCTGATCAC
Organism: Arthrobacter sp. YC-RL1; assembly: GCF_001454985.1. Lineage (NCBI taxonomy): Bacteria > Bacillati > Actinomycetota > Actinomycetes > Micrococcales > Micrococcaceae > Arthrobacter > Arthrobacter sp. YC-RL1. The sequence continues at coordinate 21,310 of NZ_CP013299.1, read as the reverse complement.
GGTCTCAGCAGTGCCGACTCGTGCTCCGCCTCCGTTTCGGCAGCGTTAACGACGGTCGGTAATGCTTGGGGCAGGACTTAACCCGTACCCGCTCGGAGTAACATGTCACCTTTATGCAGGCACCTCGTCGACTGTCCAGATTTTCGAGGAGTGGCCAAATTGTTTGTATGGCGACCTGCACGTTCACCGTCTCTGATCGTTTCTGACGTAAATGTCGCCGGAGACCGGTTATGCCCGGAGAACCGTAACTCCAGATCAATCCCAAAGCGAGGGCATATCTGCCTCAGGCTCCCCTCACAGGTGTCAAAGTCAAAGTCCCCTAGATGTTTGCGGCCTCCAATCCAGTGTTGTCACCCCGCCCCAGTTCGGATTGCGAGATGAAAATTTGGAACGGCTTGGATGACCTACCAAACGAACCCGGGCGAACGGTGATCAGCCTAGGCTGCTTCGACGGCGTTCACCGCGGACACCAGCTCCTTCTCGCACGGCTTACTAAGGTCGCGGCAACGAAGGGGGCCAAGTCCGTCGTTGTAACCTTTGATCCCCTCCCGGCCCAGGTGCTCTACCCAGAAACGGCTCCTGTGGCCATCATGGCGCTGGAGGACAGGCTGTCCGCTCTTGAAGCCGCGGGCGTGGATGCGGTCTTGGTTATCAAATACACCAGAGACATCGCATCCCAACCAGCTGAAGACTTTGTTGCGCAGGCTTTCGTGAAGTCATTGCACGCTGCAGTTGTCGTCGTCGGAGAGGATTGCCGGTTCGGCCGGGGTCGCGCCGGCAACATTGATACCTTGAAGGGCGCTGGACTCCGATGGAACTTTGACGTATCAGTCATGAGTGACCGTACCGCCGGGGGAGTCGGCGGTCGGAGGTATTCATCAACCTGGGCGCGCGAAGCACTTTCATCTGGAAACGTCGGCATCGCTGAGCAGATTCTCGGGCGACCCCACAGAATAAGGATGAGGGCGACCTGGGCTGCGGGTTCGTGGACAACGAAAGTCGGTTCCGTGCGAGGAATGCTGCCCACCTCCGGTGATTATGCCGGGTGGGTCCGAATAGGTTCCGGCGAACGAAGCCCAGCAACTATTCGCATCCCCGGGCAGGCCCCGCTCGTCGCCGATACTGTTATTGAGATGCAGATGCCGGGAACCCAATGCGCTGGCAAACTATCCGGCGAATCTCAACAGATCGCCTTTGACTTTTCATCCACCTTTTGACCGCGCCCCCATCTTTTGCAGCGACCAGCGCCATTAGCACAGACCGGGTGGCCGGGAGTTCTCGCAGCTACTTCTCCTCCCGTGCTTCAAGCGCCGATAACGGATATTCCGTCAATCTGCCTCGTCTTGAAGAATGCCGCGCATTCGCTCCTGGGACAGTCCCTCGCTCCTTTACGGGGCTTGATTCACTACGTGGACCAGAATTCGGATCATAAGGACCGCGGGTGAGTTAGGGCTGGAGCGTGTGACAGTACTCATCGCTGTAATGCAGTCCTACCCATGGAGAGGCTATTAATTCGGCGGGGTTGGGCCTTGGAGGGGAATCGGGGTTTTCTAGCCACCCTTCACGCTTCCACTCTTGGTGACTGGTGGGGCTTCGTGTTGGCATCTTTGCCTCTTCTGCGTGGTGATTGGGTGTTACCTCCAGATCGGCCGTGTGTTGCGATCTGGACGAGTGCATATGGCGTCCCTGTAGGACGTGCCACGACCTTGTTGGAATCAGAGCGCCATATTCGAGTCAGTAGGCTTGGAGACCAGCGGCACTGTAAGCGGACCTGGCAAGGGAACTGCCTAAGAAATTGAAAAGTGCAGTTGCCACGTTTTCGTTGGCCGCCTTGCTGCATAGATACGTGGAGAACTCTGTGTACCTCTGGACGGCTGCTGGAAGTGGCCCGAGAAAGGTCACCTCGGGAACTAGCTTGAGTTCGCTTATTTGTTGGACAGCCAGAACGGCTCGTCCGTCAATCAAAGCGCTGGTTGTTGACCCTTCCTCGACGAAAGTGGCTCGGGAGTTCACTATGTCAGCTATCCCTAGGTCCTGGAGCATCCGGCCGAAATAGGTTCCGCTTGGTCGCGTCCTCGAGTAGGCAACAGAGCGGCACCTTGTGAGTGCAAAGGCAAGCTCCTCTACGGTTGTGATACTTGGGGCATTGGCATCGGGCGCGGCGGCAACTCCGATACCCGAACTAACGATGTGCGCTGCAGCATGGAAGGCGCCGCCTCGGGGCGGCTGTGTGCGCCCAAGGGAACCAGAAAGTCCGAGAAATATAGCCGGTTGGGCCCCCGCGTTGATCCTTTCCAGGAGCCTCGCCGTTGAATCGTAGACTACCTCTACGGGCTGTCCAGTCGCTCTAACAAATGCCGGCATGATTGTTTCCTCTACCGGTTTTCTTAGAGCGTTCGCACAGAAGAGAGACGTCCTTGTGGTTGCAGGATTCACTGTCGCCTCAGGGCTACATCAGCTCAGGCGCAGGAGCGAGCACGATATCGAATCGGGTGCGCGCCCATGACGTGCCGCGAAGCTCGCGCCCGTCAGGCGTTGGGCTTCCCGGGGGTTGCTGAACAAAGCGCTTTATGAGGGAACTTTTGACTCCGAAGACGGAGTCGCCGGCTTCAATAATGGGGTCGCCCTCGACAAAGATGTGTGTCACGAGGGTGCGGTGATCTGCTGCGGTGACCATGAAGTGCAAATGGGAGGCCCGCATCGGGGATCGGCCGACCGCTTCAAGCATTTTTCCTACCGGGCCGTCATGCGGGATTGGATAGGGTGTCGGGGTGAGGGCCCAGAAGGCGTATTTTCCTTCGTGGTCCGTAAAGAGATGCGCTCGGCCAGCAACGCGGGGGTTCGTGTATTGAACATCGTAAAAGCCGTCCTCATCGGCTTCCCAAACTTCAATCCGGGCGCCTGGAAGTGGATTGCCGGCGGTGTCCGTGACGGTCCCTTCGACCCAGCAGGGCTGACCGTTTGCGCCGCCAGCGATGTCTCCGCCTATAGGAATTTCGGGGGCGTTCTGGACGAAGAATGGTCCAAAAACCGTTGCTTCAGTCGCGTTCTTGTGAGTTTCATTGTTGATGGCGATGGTCTGCATGGAGAGGCCGAGCACGTCAGAAAGCAGGATGAACTCCTGGCGCTTGTCGTCGGTGATGTGTCCGGCGTCGGTGAGGAATTCGATTCCGGCGTTCCATTCGTCCTCGGTGAGGCGAACCTCGCGCGCGAAGTTGTGCAGATGCCTCGTGAGGGCTTGCATGAGTTGCTTCAGCCGGGGGTCTTGCGTTCCTTCAAAAGAGGCAATGACCGTTTCTACGAGTTGTTGTTCCACGGCTGCCTGTTCGGGTGAAATTGCTGTTGCTGCTGGGCGGGTGCTCACAAGGTCTCCTACGGTCTGGCGTTAGTGGTGGTGCGGTTGAAAGTTTGCGTTGTGGTGGGGGAAGGATGGCAGCCTATGGTGGAGCGGCCCGGTCATACTTGTCGCGGGGAGATGTCCAAAGTTTTGGATCAACCCGGGCGTCTGTCGAGGCTGGAAACCCCAGCCCAGTGAAGCGTCAGTTCATAGCCTTCCGCTCGAGCGAACAGTCGCCGCCCCCACCCCCCTGCGAGGTGGACCCATATGATCGCCCCATCAGGGGTGACATCGTCTACCCGTCCACGGAAATGGCCCTGGCCTTGCTTGTACAGGGAAACTTCGTGGCCGGGGGAGACCTCTTGCCAATCAGGTATTGCCACTTGGGATGAATCTTCCTGTTGCCTTTGTCCGCTGCGGAACGAATACGCCAACCGCGAGCTCACCGGCTTCCCGTTTCACGTGAGGATCCGCTCAGAACATTTGGGGCGGCGAGCATTGACAGTTTGTCCGATGCTGTCAGCTGGGGTGTCAGGAGGTAAGTCCCATCGGGGTCCGCCAGCAAGAGCCCCTCATTTCGAAGTTGCTGAAGAGCGTGATAAGCCGAGGAACGCTCAACCCCCAGTTCAAGGGCCATAGTGGCCGCAGTGATAGGTCCAGCAGCGTTGCCGGCGCGGGCAAGAATGGTCTTGCGGATCAACTCGTAGACAGACTCGTCCAAGGCCCGAGTGAAACTGCCGAACTGGCCTCTGAAATACCCCAAGGGATCTCCTGCTCCGGCTTCAGCTGTTTTCACCTCCGCCATAAACACTGCGTGCGTTGCGACATCGGTGCGGGAAACGACGGTGCATTCGATCTGCGCCAGCGCGTCAGAGATCAGCGGGACGTCGAGTTCCCGGGTCATCAGTTCCACGTCCCTGAACTTGTCAGGATGCCGGGTAGCGAACTGTACCGCTAACTCGGCCTGCTTTTCTCCGAGGACGTTCACAGCGAAGACGCCGGCCTCGCTCAGGGCATCTGTTGTGGCGAGCTGGCGATTCAGGCACACCAACAACATAGGCGGGTCCATGGAGAGGGAGCTCACAGCGCTTGCGGTGACACCGAACCTGGTGCCGCCATACTGAGTGGTGATGACTGCGACCCCGCTAGTGAAATGGCTTATTACCTTCCGGAAGGCGACCGGATCGACAGACTCCCGAACCCTTTTGTCGGAGATACTCATGATGGTTCCTTTCTTGCGGTAAATGTGATGCAGTTCATGATTCAGCATCATGTGTGGCCGTTAACGAGGTCGAAACGGGCTGCCTGCGTCACCCTCCGCTCGGGCTATACTGTGTTTTATGTCACGTATCAAAGGGCCTCCGGCGGGTCTGATTATCCGCAGCAAACTCGCGGTGCCGCCACTGGCGGAACGGCTAGTTGAGAGGCCCCGTCTGAACCAGCTGTTCAGCAAGTTGATCAACCAGAACAGGGTGGTTTGGGTCGCGGCTACGGCAGGTTCCGGCAAAACCACGGCGGTTGTGCAGGCCGCTACTGCCTGGGGTGGGCCGATGGCATGGCTCACCTTGGATGGGACTGACGCTGCTCCCGGCCGGCTGCTCATCTATCTTGAGGCGGCAATAGCCGCCCATGTGCCCGATGCCGCCGGTCTGGCTAGCAGCGCGCTGACCGCGCGTATTCCTCATCCCGAAGTAGCTGGCTTGTTGGCCGAGTCCGTGGGCGATGAGGATCTACTTCTGGTGCTTGACGGGCTCGAGAATTTTGTTGGCTCATATGAAGCGCTTGAGGTCATCGGGGCGGTCGTCCGGTATGCGCCCGTTGGACTCAAGGTCGTGCTGCTTACCCGGGTTGACCTGCCGATCGACCTCAGTGCTCTGGCGGGCGTCGATCGCGTCGCAACCATAGGCGAGGAAGATTTGGCCTTCACTCCCGAAGAAGCTGCAGGGGCGCTCGTTGAGGCCGGAATAACGGACATCGACGCCTCCAGCGCAGTCGAGGCAACGGGAGGTTGGGTAACAGGGGTACTTTTTGAAGCGTGGCACTCTCGGCTGCACATTTCCGGAACCGGCGGCGAGGCTGACCCGCTGCACGGCTATCTTGCTTCGCAGATCCTGGCGAAGCTGGTTCCTGAAGAACGGGAGTTCCTCGTTGTTACATCTCTACTGGACGAAGTGACACCAACCCGGGCGGCAGCCCTGGGCCAATCCAACGCCGGTAGTTTGCTCGTGAGGCTGCGAAGCCACCACTTGCCTGTTTCCTGGATTTCCGGGACCTACCGCATGCGCTGCCACCCTCGCTTTCGTGAATACCTTGTCACCTGTTTGGAACGCAGAGGGCCCGCAGAGGTTCAAGCTATGCGCCGTGCCTATGGGGACCTCCTAGTCTCCGAGGGCCATCTTGAGGAAGCCGTCGAGCAGTTCTTGGCCGCGGAGGAGTTGGACCTGGCCGTGGATGCAGCGGAAGTGGTAGTGGGCGACGTACTCGACCGACTCGATTTCGTCGTTGCCGAAAAGTGGCTGGGTCGCCTCGCCCCGCCTGGCAGTTCCGGGTCCCGAAGGCTGGGGCCCGCCGCACTCATGCTGTCCATAGCACGTGAGGACTACCGAAAGGGCGTTTCTATCGCCGATGATCTCCAAGCCAACGGTGTCAGGGAGGACCTGGCCCGCTCATCCCCGCGGGGTGGGGCCATCATGGCATGGTGCTACTGGCATTTGGACCGGCTAGACGATATGCGGACGGTGATCGACGTAGCCCCCAGCAGCCCAGAGATTGACGCTGTCCGCTATCTGCTTTCACTAGCCAGCCGTCGGGGAGCCATCGGCGCTTACCCCGCTCCCGTCCTCAGTGGTGGGCCACTGGATGCTTTGGTGATGCGCGTGCACTACGCCCACGGAAAACTGCGCGAAGTCAGCAAAATGCCAGACTCCCCGTGGGCTGCTGCAGTCTCTGCTCCGTGGCGAATCGGCGCTCTTAGAGCAACAGGCCGCCTGACCGAGGCCTTGGAACTTTACCGTTCAACTGATGCGGGGCACTGGGCGCCGGCCTGGATGCACGGCATTGTTGGTCCGGAACTGATGATTGATCTGGAGGACACAGAAGAAGCGCAACGGGTACTTGCCGAGGGTCAGGGGCTAGTGAGGGCAAGCGGCTCCATAGTGTTCGACTGGTTGAACCGCCTCATTGAAGCCAAATTTGAACTGCGTTTAAATCATGCCCCTGTTGCTGCGCTAGCTCTCCTAGAACAGGTAGAGAGCGCTGGAGGGCGCCACTACGACTTCATAGCTGAGGCTCTGGATACCTGGAAGGGCCTCGCGCTGCTGCTTTCCCGACCAGACGCCGGCGATGCAGTAGTCGTGCTCAGACGAGCTGTTAAGAGCATGACAGAGGCCAATCGCATCCTGGACCTGCCCGCAGCGGCGATCTACCTCGCCGAAGCCGAATGGAGGCAGGGGGACCCGACGAAGTCTGATGAGGCTGCCGACCAAGCGATGGTTGCGGCCAGGATTCAAGAATCCAATCACCAGATCTTGCTGGCCCTTGCGGATTTTCAGGCAGTACTCACTCGTCGCCTGGACTCAGAAGAATTCACCGACTCACCGTGGCACGAGCTGGGCCAAGCCCTGATGGCCCGAGGTGTAAAAGCAGGTTTGAATGAGCATCCTGTCATTATTCTGTCCGAGTTCGGTCGGATCGTCATCACAGTCGCTGGACAAGAGGTGAAGCCGCGAATTGCCAAAAGCTTGAAGCTAATGGCCTATTTGGCCGCAGTTCCGGGTCATCGTGCTTCCCGGGAAGATCTGCTTTCGGCGCTCTTCGATGGTCAATCGGACGAGTCCGCCCGAGCTTACTTGCGCCAGGCTGCTCACCGGCTACGGGAAGCTCTACCGGCCGGCATCGGGCCGATCTTCACCGGCAACACTCTGGGGTTCACCACTCCCGTCATTCTGGACAGCGAGTCCACCAGGTTCGAGGCGTTCATCGCAAAGGCCGCAAGGCTCCGCGGGCAGGGAAGGCTTGAAGCGCTTTTGAAGGCGCTTGCCATCGCTGACAGGGGGGAGTACCTGCCGGGTCTGGATTCGTCCTGGGCAACGCAGCGGCGGGAGCAATTAGAGGAGCAGGCAGTGCAAGCTCGGCTTCAGGCTGCCCAAATGGCTTTTACCACCCAGCAGTACCGCCGGGCCGAGCAACTTGCGGAGCAAGTCGTTGCCCAAGATCCGTATAAAGAAAGCGCTTGGCGGATTCTCATGCGGATAGCCAGCGCCACAGGAAATGAGGACGGCGTCGTAGCCTCCTACCGCCGATGCAAGGCAGCCCTCAATGAGCTGGGCATCACGCCCTCAGACTCAACCCAACAGATGTTTCAGCGGCTGAGGCGTTAACTAAGGCCTATTTCGCAGCGGTTAACACCTGATGCCGGATCGTTGCACCCATGGAGAACAACGCCAGCTACGACAGTCCGGGAACGATCTTCAAGCGCCTGCATGCGGCGTACAACAGGCACGACCACGCTGAAGCGGCTGCCTTGTACGCCATTGACGGTGAGCATGAAGACATCGCCCTAAGCCATGTTGCTCGGGGGCGCGATGCAGTTGCGGCGGGGCTGGCTCGTTTCTTCACGGCCTTCCCTGATGCGCACTGGCACGCGCTGGACGATCTCGAAACGACGGATCGCGCTATGGGCCGCTATGTCCTCACCGCGACGTTGCAACGGGACATGGGAAACCTGAAGGCTGCTCGTCAGCGCTTGGAGCTGCGAGGCGTGCACATTCTGGAAACGGCTCAAGGGCTGATTCAGCGGTCGGAGGACTTCTGGGACAGCAAGACGTTCCATAACCAAATGAACACCATGAATACAGGAGCTAAAGCATGAGGACAGGAAAAGAGTACCTGGAGTCTCTTCGCGACGGACGCCAAGTCTATGTCGGTGGAGAGCTCATTGAGGATGTAACGACGCATCCCAAGACCAAGGGTTATGCCCAGGCAATCGCCGAATACTACGACCTGCATCTCAAGCCGGAGAACCAGGACCTTCTGACGTTCGTCGATGAGAACGGCAAACGAGAATCGATGCACTGGTTCTTGCCGCGCTCAAAGGAAGACGTCGTGAAGAGGCGCAACTACGCCGACTTTATCTTCCGGCACTTCCAGGGCGGCATTTTCACGCGGCCGCCGGCAGGGATGAACGTTGTCATGTTCACTCAGGTGGACGACCAGGAGCCCTGGGCTGAAAACTCCAGATTCAAGAATGGGCACCGTGACCTGTCCGGCAACATTCAGCGGCACTGGGAAGAAGTCACCTCCAAGGACCTCGCGGTCTCGCCGATGTTCGTCGATGTACAGTACGACCGTGGCCGAGACGATGCTATGGCCGAAACACCCATGCTCAGTATCGTCGAGGAAAACGATGAAGGTATCGTCGTACGAGGCTGGAAAGCCATCGGCACTTCGATCCCCTTCGTGAACAACCTGTTAATCGGTAACCTGTGGCGGCCAGGCCAGACAGCCGAGCAAACCGTATACGCAATGGTGCCGTTGGCTACTCCAGGCGTAAGCGTCGTGGCCCGCGAGTCCCGGGCGCAACCGGACGCGGATCCCTACGATCGCCCCTTGGCAACGCTGGGTGACGAACTCGACGGGATGGTGTACTTCGATAACGTGCTTATCCCATGGGCCCAGGTCCAGCACGTAGGAAACCCGGAACACGCGAAGTGGTACCCGCAGCGGCAGTTCGACTGGGTGCACCTTGAGACCCAGATCCGTCAGACCGTACACGCTGAGCTGATGGTCGGCTTGGGTCTGCTCATCACCCAGTCGCTCGGAACGAGCAAGAACCCGGTGGTTCAGTCCCAGCTGGCAGAACTCATCCGCTTCCGTGAGACGTGTCGTGCGTTCATGATCGCTGCCGAAGAGACGGGATTCCACACCCCCGGCGGGCTGTACAAGCCCAATAACATCTTCATCGATTTTGGCCGGGCACACTACCTTGAGCACCAGCATGAGATGGTAAACATGCTGATCGAATTCTGTGGACGCGGCATCGTCATTCAGCCCACCAAGCGCGAACTGGATCACCCGTACATCGGACCGAAGCTTCAGGAAGCACTTCGCGGCTCCGAAATCAGCGCCCGTGACCGCATCAAGATTTTCCGTCAGATCAGCGAACGCTTCCTGACGGAATTCGGTACCAGGCACGAGATGTTCGAAAAGTTCAACGGCACCCCGCCGTACTTGATCAATATCCTCACCATGCAGCGCACTGAGTACCAGGTTGACGGTCCGCTAACGCAGCTGGCACGCGACGTACTGGGCTTCGGCGACACCGCCGAGCTTGGCAAACGCGCAGAAGAGGCCGATGAAGCCTCGCACTACGCCAGCGTCAAGTTCCAGCCCGAATACGCACGCTCGCAGGACGTTCACGATGGCTACATCGATGACGTCGAACCCGGCGACACGGCAGTCACCACACCGGCCTAAGGTCCAAGGCAGGATCCGGGATGCCCCTTCCCGGGTCCTGCCTTGCCGCTGCGCCCCCAGATCAATCCGCCCATGAGCGGGCAGTCGTGAAACGAGAACTCCCCAATGACCGATCCTTTAGTGTTCGCACATCAAACCCTGGGACAACGAATTCTGTTCGGTTCCGGCCTGGCCGCGGTCAACGTAGCCGCGGAGGTAGACCGCTTGGGCGCGGACGCGGTCATGGTGATCACTGGAGGACATGACGCAAATTTCGCATCCGGGGTCGCCCGCCAAATCAATGCAACTCTCACGTATGACGACGTGGCACCCCACGTTCCGATCGAGAAAGCCGAGAAAGCCAGGGCCGCCGCGCAAGAATATGATGTCGATCTTGTGGTGTGCGTGGGAGGGGGCTCCGCTATCGGACTGGCTAAAGCGATTGCCCTAACATCAAGGCTGCCAATTATAGCTGTGCCCACTACCTACGCTGGCTCTGAGGCAACCAACGTGTGGGGCATAACTGAAGCCTCCCGCAAGACCACTGGCGTTGATGACGGCGTTCTTCCCGTGTCTGTCATCTACGACGCCGAACTTACGCTCTCCCTGCCCGTCGAGCTGAGCGTAGCCTCAGGGCTGAACGCTTTGGCACACTGCGTTGATTCCTTATGGGCTCCTCGTGCTGACCCAATTAATGCAGCCATGGCCTCGGAAGGTATTCGGGCCCTTTCTGCCGGTTTGTCGGCCCTGAACGCTGGTTCAGGAGACTTACGCGGTCGGGAGCAGACCCAGTACGGCGCTTACCTGTCCGCAGTAGCGTTTGCATCGGCCGGATCAGGCATGCACCACAAAATTTGCCATGTGCTCGGCGGTGCATATGATCTGCCGCATGCCCAGACCCATGCGACCGTCCTTCCGTATGTTCTTGCGTTCAATGCTCCGGCCGCACCCGAAGCTGCCCGACGAATCGCCGATGCACTTGGTTGCAGCGATGCTCTTGAGGGGCTTAACCAGCTCCGAAAGAGGCTCAAGGCCCCCGTTGCACTCCGGGACTACGGGCTGAAAGAGACAGACCTGTCAGAGGCGGCCGATTTAATCCTGAAAGTGATTCCGTCCTCCAATCCCCGCAAAGTGACCCGACAGGATCTGCTCATCCTCCTTCATGCCGCCTGGAACGGCGCGGAATTCTGAGCTAAACCCCTTTATTCAAGGGCGGCGCTTTCCGCATCTAGCGCTGTTTCGGACGAAAGTAATCCCGCGCCCCGGCGAAAAAGCACAATATCCTGACGACATGGCCCTGATCAAGGAGTATCGGTGACCGCACCACCGTCTCTTCGCTGCGAGACCGTGGACGTCAATGGAATCACCTTGTCCTATCTTGAGGCTGGGAGCCAGGAGGCGCCCCCGTTGGTGCTGCTGCATGGGACATTCTGGAGCCGGGTATGGCAGGCCCTTCCTGCGCTGGCTTGGCAGCTGCACGGTCTGGCGCTGGACTTTCCCGGCTTAGGGCACAACGAGGGAGAACTGGAGCTGCTTCAAGTGGCACATCGAGATCATGGGGAACCAGGTCGGCCAGAGCTGCGTCAAAAAGCCCAACCTTGTTTCCGAAGTACTGATAGATGCGCTCTTTGTTGACTCCTGCGTTTCTTGCTATCCGATCTATACGGGCGCCCGCGAAACCCTTTTCGCTGAACTCCCGGGTCGCGGCGGCAAGGAGCAACAATTTGGTCCGCTCCGTGTTCCACGCCATGGGATGCCTTTCTTGCCATAGCCCGGATAGAGCGGGCGTGTAGTCCTCATGTCGAGGCGTACCCGCCTGTGAGGCCCTGGATTAGTGAATGAGGCTGGGGCAGTGACCGTTAGCTTGCAGTGACTGACCCGAACTTTGTCGCGAGGGCAGGACATCACGATGGGTGTATGTCTGTCAGCAGGGACGGGAGTTTCAGCCGAGTTTATTAGTCACACAGCGTAGGTGAAACTGCTACCGTCACACCGATTGCACAAACCTTCCCAGGGTTGAAGCCCGGTGTCCTGTTGACTTGGGCTCCAACCCTAATGAATGCCGCTACTCTACGAGTTTGCCCGCCGTCGATACCTCTTGCATCAGCTCGGCTATTTCGTCGGGGATGGGTGGGATTGCTTCACGCTCCAAGCGCCCCGGTGACCAGACAAGGTTCACCTGAAGCGACTCGTCTTGTTCCGGGAAGTCAGACCTGTTGTGGCAGCCTCTGGATTCTCGGCGTTCCAATGCCGCTTCAAGGGTGGCGCGGGCAGCGAGCAGCGAGGACTTGAGATCAAAAGCGTGGGCGAGGTCCTGGTATCCGGCAATGTCGGGGTGGATTCCGAGATTCTCAAGTCGGTCCTCTATCGCGCTTAATTCAGTCAGGCCCGTAAGCAAACCTGCTTCGCTCCTTACGACGCCTGCGTGCTCTGTCATCGTGTCCCTGACGGCCCTTTGGAGGGCCCGAACGTTTTCCGGCCCCTGAAAGCTCAGAAGTGAGTCCACCTCGGACCTGGCTTCTGCGACTGCTGCGAGTGAACGGCTCTGCGTTTCAAGGTGGTTGGAGTAGTTGGCGGCTGCTTCACCCACAATCCTTCCGAATACCAGTAGTTCGATAAGGGAGTTACCCCCTAACCGGTTAGCGCCGTGGAGCCCGCTTGCTGCCTCACCGATTGCGTACAGGCCGTCAACGTCTGTTCCGTGGTCTTCTGGGCGAACCCATACCCCGCCCATCGAGTAGTGGGCGGTGGGGGCAATCTCTATTGGGTCTCTTGTGATGTCAAGCATTTGGACATCGAGCAGCGTCTGGTAAACCCTAGGAAGGCGCTCCATGATGACTTCGCGGGGGAGATGGGACACGTCCAGCCAGACACCGCCGTTAGGCGTGCCGCGGCCTTCCTTTATTTCTGTGTATGCCGCTAGCGCCACGCGGTCCCGGGTGGAAAGTTCCATCCGTTCGGCATCGTAGCGTTCCATGAACCGTTCTCCCAAGGCGTTACGGAGGATTCCACCTTCTCCGCGGGCGGCCTCGGAGACGAGGGTGCCGGCAGCGCTTTCTGGCTCGATGATTCCGGACGGGTGGAACTGAACGAGTTCCGGGTCCCGGATCCTTCCCCCGGCTTCGACGGCGAGGCGGAAGGCATCACCGGTGTTTTCGTCTCGGCGGGATGATGACCGGCGCCAGATCCGGTTGTGGCCACCTGCCGCCAGAATGACAGCGTCGGCGTGGCCACGGTCTCTTGATGGCTAAGCGATCCGGGCGACTGCGGAGCTGGCTCGTGTTCGCTTGCGGAGTGGTAGGGGTCGGGATTTTGCCGGGGAAGTGGATATGGTTTCGATCAGTATTCCGCCCAGGATTTCGCTGATGAGTCGTACAGCGTCGGATTCCTTGGCAACGGGTTCAACGAGGCTAAGAGTCGGTGCGGCCTCATCCGTGGGGGTTCCTTCAAGGTGAGCGCGTGCGGAACGGTAGTCGGCGCGTCCGTCTGCTCGGCGAGGGTGGGCACCAAAGGTGTTAGCGCCTGGCAGCGGAACAAGTGCAAGCTGTCCAGGGCCGGGGCGGCGGCTTGCCGCTGCGCGCCGGGGGGCTTGCATCCACGTCTGTTCGGCCTGCCACCATGCCCATAGCTCGCGCTCAACGCTGTAGCGACGTGAACGTTCTTGAAGCCGTCCGGCAACACTGAGTCGGTCGGCAGCCTCATCGCGGGCACCCTCGGGGCCTGTGACCCAACCTGTGTGAGTTTCAATGAGCACATCGAAGGATGCAAGCCGATCAAGTGCCCTAGCTAACTGGACAGGGGAGGCTCCACTGATACTGAGAAGTTCAGTAAAGCTTTGGGATTCGTTGGTACAGCGAGAGTAGATGTTTCCTGCCAGGTGTCCCAGAGAGGGGGCCGTGGTGAAAAGATCATGGCGGACAGCCGTCAGGCGGTGGCCCAGGGTGTCAGCAAGGAGAGATCTTAATGCGGACCCGGCCCCCTCCGGGGGGCGCGGGTACGCTTGTGACCGGGCTTGTTCTCCATCCCTGTGGAAAGCCGCCGTGGGTGCCATCTTCCAGTGTGCGGCGCGCACTCCTTCGGCGCCCTTGGCCTGCTCAATCCATCCATCCTCAGTGAGCCTCAGCAGAGCTGTGCGTGCCGTCTCCCGGCCGATTCCTACGGTGAGTGCTATCCGTCGAACATCGGCTTCCACGGTCGCGCTAACGGCGTTCAGGGCAAACAGGCAAAGCGCGTCGAGCACTCGGCGGTCCGCTGGTCCTCCGCCCTGGGTCCAGCGGCCCAAGGTGGCGTCTGCGCGCTGCTGTAGGCCCTCGATGAGCTGCACTAGCGCGTAGGCGCGAGGTTCAAATGTGGGATCGTCGCCAATCTGGCGTTTGGATGAAGCCACAAATTTGACGGCTTTGTCCCATTGCCTGCGAAGTACCTGCTGGGCTTCCGTGTTGCTGCGGCGTAACCGGTGGCTTCCGGCGCGGTGGGTCCGAATGTGTTCTAGCCCTGGTGATGAGTCAACAAGGGCGGCGATGTCGGCATAATGCCAATGTGCGGCCGCCGCGCCGATAAGTATCTGCCACAGCATTGCTGAGGCGTCCCCCTGGGCTGCATCCTCGGTGAGGGCTGCCGCTGCGCGAGCGGGTAGCGGCCTTTTGGTGCCAGGTAGGTAGAGCCGTGCGTGCGGGTCCAGGGGGAGCGGCATGGCCGCTTCCGGGGTTTTCCGTGGCTCGGTGTCTGTAACGAAGGCTGAGAGGCTGCTGACTAGCTCCGTTATTGCGGCCCTCGTGGTGCTGGGCTGCCGGAGCGTATCAAGCGAGCCGGTGAGAATGACTGAGGTGCGGCCATTGCGGTGTGGAGCACCTGGTGGTCGCACACAGCCTGCGGCGGCGTTGCTGAGGGGGGAAATATCAAGCGAAGGGTACTGTGCGCGGGCTAGCCGGCCGATGAGCGCAGCCGTCTCTGCGTCGGCTGTCTCGGCTAGGCCGATCCATACGTGTCGGCCGTGATAATCGCCGCCTGAATCGCAAGTGAGGTTTTCAATGCCTAGCGTGGTGAGCAGGGTGGCGAGTTCAGCCGCGTCGTGTGCTGCGCGGGCGGTGCCCTCGGGATTTTTCGCGTCAAGGTCGAAACAGAGGAAGTGGTAGCGGCCTTTTGTGTCCGCGAGGTTCATTGCCCAGGTTGTTGGTGGCATCGCACCGTCTAGGCGGCTTGTGCCGGTGTAGGCGTTGAGGATAGTTCCGTAGGCGTCAGAGTCGGCAACGCGCACAGAACGGCGCGGACTCAGCTCACGTGTGAGCGTCCACGACTCACTAATGCTACTAATAGCACTAGCCCCGATTTCGGGTATACTCAAAGCACGAACCTCCCTTCAAGGGGTACGAAAAAGCACCGGCCCTCGCAGGCTGGTTGTATAAATTGATCTGGTTCTGTCGCCAAACTTTCACCAGGTCACCTGAGTCTCAGGCCCACACTTCGGTGTGGGCCTCTCTCGTTAAGCCGAGTTGATAGGCAGTTCTCCATCCTTGTTTGCAAGCTGTGCTTGCAACCATAGGGGAATTCCATGGTCATCTAGCGGCATGTTCTCGACCAGGAGGTCAAAAAGGGCTGCTGCGCTGATGTTGGAGTTTCGAGCAATGGTGGAAAAACGTTCCTTGTTGCGCCGCTCCACGGGGTAGCCAAGTTGCACCGGATCAACCAGTGTGCCGCGTGGACGTCGTTTTGCTGCCATACGATCCACAGTAACAGTAAGCATAGACATAGCAGTGTTCATCCTTGCGTGTCGGGGTTCACTTTTGCTCAGTCGTATTTGCGTCAATGTAACCTGCAAACACATTGAGGGGCATTGTGTTTAGATGCCCCTCAATGTGCTCATTTCAGGGTCTTGCTAAGCCCGCCTGCCACGGCGGCGGAGGCTGCAAGCCAGGCTCGCTGCGTGGTTGGGCGTAGCGACTCGTAAGAGATCTGTCCGTCAACCAACGCTGCGTCGTGGGGGATCTGTACCGCCTTGCGCACCAAGGTTTCGTATCCGGTGGCCACGGCAGACAGCTCGGCGCGAGTTGCCTTGGGATCGGCTTGGCTGATGACTGCTACCGCTTCTCGGGCGAGGCGTGCTGAGCGCTCGTCACGCTCAGTGAGAGCTTCAAGCAGCAGCGCGCCCGCCTCGGCGTGGTCGTTCCGTGTAGTCGTAGCAACCACAATCTGGTCGGCGCGGTCGATCATTCGCAGCCACATGGGGTCGCTCTCATCGTTTCCGCTGTCGATGAAGATTAGGCGGTAGTACTTTGCCGCTACAGCGTGGATGGCGTCAACGTCGTCTGGTTCCACACGCTGTTCGTGTGCGAGGGCCATTGGCTTGGAGCGCAGCACGTCGAACCGGTCACGGGTCTGGTGATGCACGAAGTGTGCCAGGTCTGCGGATTGGGCACCGGTGCCCAGGAGGCGGTTTGATTCCGGCAGCAGCTCCAAGAGCGTTGCTTCATGTGGCCCCTGTTCAGTACGCCAGCCCAGGGTGCCCCTTGTTTGGTTGTTGTCCCAAGCAAGGACACCTGCGCCGCCGTAGCGCGCGAATACGGCGCTGAGAAGAACGGTCGTGGGTGTTTTGCCTGCGCCGCCCTTCCCATTGACCACTGCGATGGTGCGCGGGCCTGGCCAGTGCTGGCTTACGGCTTGCTCGTCCGCCCGTTCGGCTCTTTCAGCCTCACCGGGGCTGACACGAACCCCAGCACGGGTAAGCATGCCGCGAAAGCCTTTCGCGGCTGGCTTCTCTACCGTCTCGGATACCAGGAATGAGTGCCGGGCTTCCCGTCGGGTGAGGGGCGTTGCGTGGCCTTCTCTAACCCAGGGATCGGCGGCCGAAGTTTCTTCTTTTGGCTGCGTGTCGGGGGCCGGAGTTTCTTGCTCAGGAAGAGGATCAACAGCACGGATTGCAGGTTTCGCGGTGGTTTCCTGTTCGGGTTCCTCCTGTTCGCTGCGGCGGCCCTGGGTTTTGGGCGCGTCCTTGTTTTCGCTAACGTCTCCGTCCTCGGTAACGATGACGTGGAATGTTCCTTCTGGGCCGCGAGTAGTCATTTTCACGGGTCGTCCCAGGCTCGCGGCTTGCTCAGCGGCAAGCTCTATGATGCGGGCGCGGGTGGCTTCTTCGTTGGTTCCATCTACTGGGTAGCTGGTTCCCTGCACGATGAGCTCGCCACCGCCGTCTGGCTTAGTGATTGCTTCAATTGCTGGGAAATCCAGCGCTTTCTTGACCTCCATGATGACTCCTTTTCGTACTAGTAAGTGATGCCGACTTCGGCCAAAAATGCTTGGGGATCTACGCGTTCTCCGTTGACCCAGGTTTCAAAGTGCAAGTGGCACCCTGTGCTGAACCCGCTTGAACCAACTTTGGCTATTTGCTGTCCTGCCGTGGGTTTGTCGCCAATTTTGACGAGAATTCCGTCTGCCCACATGTGGACATACCAAGTCTTGACGCCGCCACCGTGATCCATTTCGACGCGCCAGCCGCCACCGCTGTCCTGGATGATGTTGCTGACAGTTCCCGCTTGCGCGGCCCAGATTGCGCCATCACAACCACCTGCGCCAAGGTCTATGCCGTAGTGGTAGGGGATGGTGGGACCTGCCGGGGTGTTGATGACAGGGCGGGGGCCATAGTCGTTAGTGATTGGGCCTGCACCTGGCTTTGCCCAACCTTCTTTGTTGACTTCGCCGGGGACGGTGGTCTCACCGTTGCAGACCTGGCCGCCCGTACCCTCGATAAGTCCGGTCTCAGATCCCGTGATTGCTTCGACAATCTTCACAGCCGTATCCCAGTATTTTTCATAGTGGTATGGGTCTGCATTGATCTGGGTGCGGTGGGCAACGATGGTTGGTTCCAGGGATTCACGGTCGGGAACGCTGCGAATCATGGCCTTGAAGAAATTCGTTGCCGAAATGTACGGGTCCATGCGATCTTTGTAGGTTCCCCAGGCCCCGTTGTCACGCTGCTGGAAAAGCCCTCGCGAGTCCGGGCCTGCGCCGTCGCCGTAGTCAATGACGTTCAGCGTTGACTCGCCCATTGCCGTCATAACGCCGATGGTCTGGTCTCGCACTTCGAGGTCAAGGGCTTTGCCTGCTTCGATGATGTGGGCTGCGTTCACGAGCTGGCTGTGCCCGTATCCATCAATGGTGGTTTCTGGGACACTCCCGGGGTCCACTGTGACGCTGCCGCCTCCGGTGGGGTTGCATTCTGCATTCGCGGAGCTGCCCAAAAGAACGACACTGAAAACGAGGGCCAGGGGGAGAGCGAGCACGAGTGCTCCGGCAATAATGGCCCCGCTCTTTTTCTGGTCGTCTGCCACGTCGATCAGTCCTTTTCGGGGAAGATGTAGCGGGCGATCTTCCAGGGGCTGTCAGCGTCGGTACGGTTGAGGATCACAACGTAGGTTCCCGCGTTTGTGGGAACCTCAATCCTGACGACCGAAGCACTATCCTCTTCAACGATCTTGCCCGGTCCGGTGACCTTGTTTGCTGGAATTGACTGGGGTTGGACGTATGCGTAATCCTTGCGGGCCACGTCGTTCATTAGGGGTGAGAGTTCTTCCCACCAGGTGGCTTGATCGAGTGTGGGGCGGGCGAACAAGCGCATGGCTTCTTCACCCGCCGTTACAGCAGATTTGCGAGACGCTGCATCCCACTGTGGTTCGGTGTGGGGGGTGTATGTCTCACCAGTGTCTTCATCGAGAAAGCCCGTAGGAAGCGGCGTGAGGTTGCTGAAATTGGGAGAACTGATGGTGGCGGGAGGTTCCGACACGGGTTCTTCACTGGTACTGCAACCGGCCAACGCTACTGCGAGGAACGCCATCGTTATTGTGGGCCATGCTCGACGCATGTTCACTCCTTAGGTTTGTCTGCTTCTCTGGACTCCCGGTTAGACCCTGCGGCGAGTTGAGCTTTCAACTCGTCACGAATGATGAACCACGAGCTGCCCATCTTGTATCCGCGGATCGTTCCATTTTTGAGCCAGTTGTAGACGCCCTGCTTGGTCATCCCAAGGATTTCGGCTACTTCTGCCGGGTCCAATGTCTCCGGCCGCCCTTTGAATAGTTCATCAAGCGCAGTCATGGACGGGAGTCCTCTGGATATCTTGCGCATAGAACCATCTTATATTGTGTTGTACGAAAACACCATCTGTTATAGGCTTTTATGTTCTGCATGTCTCTCTTGCTCCTGTAGCTATATCGCGGTACTGTGGGGGTTAGTAACGCATTCTTATTATCGAGGTGATCGCACATTGAGCGCTACAACCCCCAATCCCTGGGTGAGTCGTCCTGAGACGGAAGTGCAACCTGTCGAAGAACCTTTACCTCCGGCGCATACAACCGGCCCTCCGGTTCCCCAGGGCGGTGTACCGGCTCCTAGCCCGGCTGCACTGATTCCACTCGCCAGGAAAACCAAGGCCGATTTATGGGTGCTCGGCACCCACGGTGGCGCGGGTGAATCAACCCTGGCCAGTCTCTCACCGGGCTGGCGTGAAGCCGACCGAGTATGGCCTCATGTGCCCGGCGAGAGGGCACGCGTAGTGCTTGTGGCCCGATCACATGCGCACGGGTTGAGGGCCGCCCAGGCGGCCGCGATCCAGTGGGCATCAGGACACGCACCAGACGTTGATCTGGTTGGGCTGGTGGTCATTCATGACGCACCTGGCAGACTTCCCCGCGAGCTGCGCGATCTCTTGCAGGTCGTAAGTGGCGGGGTCCCACGCACCTGGTCGGTGCCGTGGGTTGAAGCGTGGCGGTTCGGCGGGGAAATCTCCGCTGCGGCTGCTCCGCGTGACGTTCGTCGAGTCATTGACGAACTTCGCGCGATCACTAAATCCATCACGGAAGGAACAAACTAATGACTCTCTTTACCCTTATGAGCGCCGCCGCCGACTTGGCGGCAGCAATGCCTGCACAGATCCCGAATCCGGCTCCGGTACAGCCTCCGGGCACCGGAGGATTCGTCACTGCCCTCGGCTGGATCAAGTGGATTGGCTTCGCCCTGGCAGGCGTTGCGCTCGTCATCGTCGCTATCCGCATGTTCTTTGCCTCACGCCGTGGCGAGGGTGGAGAGCACGTGGGCGCGCTCGGCTGGATTCTCGGTGGCGTAATCCTCATCGGCGCGGGTGCAGGTCTCGTCGGCGCACTGATGGGCGGCTAGGGTCCATCATGGCTGACGAGACAGAACAGCAGAACCCCTTTAAGAGCCGTGGATTTATCGTTGCCGCTGCCGTTGTGGCAGTCCTCGTGATCGTGGGGGCAGTGGTCATCATCAATGCGCTTGGCAAGCCCAAAGATCCTGCCATCAGTTCGACTCAGACGCCGCAAACCTCAGCTAGCGCCGCTCCGACCGCACCAACTGCGGACGCGGGCGGCGTGAGTGTTTGTGGCCTCAACACCGTCAAAATGTCCGGCACCCTAAATGCTGCCCCAGAAGCACAATGGGCGTACCTGGACACGATTACGTTCCCCATTTCTAAGGTCTCCGGGCCTGGAAATTCTGACACCTCCAAGACGATGAATTGCTTTGAGCGCACACCGCAAGGATCGGTGTTCGCGGCAGCGGCAGGCATGGCGCAGCTTTCTTCGCCAAAGCACAATGTCGGCTGGATTAAGGCCAACGTTGCAGATGGTCCCGTAAAGAACCAGATGCTCGAATCCGCACAGTCCGATTCGACAACCAACGACGGTCAAAGCCGCACAACCTTTAGTGGCTTCAAGCTGCTGTCCTATGACGGGGACACTGCTCGTGTCGATCTTGGCGTGACCGGGACCGGCAAGGGCAAAACCATCTACATGTCGATGATCGTTCCTCTGGTTTGGGAGGACGGCGACTGGAAGATGGACTTCACCGAATCGGATATGCGTAGCCCCGCTCAGCTCCCGAACCTGGCCGGTTACGCCGTGTGGAAGGAATGACCTAAATGTGCGAGTGGTGGAATGTCGGTTGCAAAGTCGGTGAGGGCGTCGAAAACATCGTGGGAGATGCTATTGAGAACATGGCCTCGGCCGTGCTCGAAGCCGTGGGCACGGCAGTCGCATCGCTTGGCACTATGTGGGTTTACATCGGAACACCAAACCTCACCGGAGGTGGTTCAGATGTTGATGGAAGTGCCCCCGGTGCCTTTTCCGCTCCGGTACTCACGATTCTCAACTACGTCACCTGGATTGGCCTCGCGGTCGCTGTTGCCTCGGCAATTACCCTAGGCGCAATGGTGGCGCTGAAGATGCGCCGTGGTGAGGGAATGCAAGCTGTCGGAAAATTCGGCCTAATCCTCGGCGGCGTAATCCTTGTATCGGCCTCTTCGAGTTTGGTTGCTGGGCTACTCCCTTCCGGACCTGGACAAGCCGGAGGTTCGGTTGCTTTCCTTCAAGGATCGTTGTGGTGGCTCATGATGGCCGTGGCAGTAGGCGGAGTCATCATGGGCGGAATCAGAATGGCAGTTCAACAGCGTGCCCCAACCGGGTAAAGATGTTGCAATCGGCCTGTTGCAGCTCATCGTCATTGCAGGTGCGG
>NZ_CP013298.1:0-112763 GCF_001454985.1 Arthrobacter sp. YC-RL1 | reverse complement strand
GAGCCCTTGCGATCATCGCGCTCGGGGACGGCTTTGGTGCCTGGGCCTCGGGAACCGTATTGCTCGGCGCGGGAACCGCCATGGTCTACCCCACGCTGCTGGCCTCCGTGGGCGACGTCGCCCATCCCGCTTGGAGGGGACGCGCGGTGGGCGTCTACCGGGTCTGGCGCGACCTCGGATATGCCGTCGGTGCCATCATTGGCGGGATCGTCGCCGACCTGTTCGGGCTCAACGCCGGCGTCTGGATGGCCGCGGCACTCAGTGCAGCCGCAGGGCTGATCGTCGCGATCCGCATGTATGAAACGCACCCACCGCATCCCCGGCCGACCCCTGGGGGCAATGCCCTGGCAACACTTCCGCGCGATCACACCAACCCGTAGCATGGCCACAGAACCGAGGTCCCATGCCGTGGCGGAGCACGCAGTCGCGCTCGGCACGCCTCCACACCACGACCCGAGGAGAACCGCCATGACCTACACCCACGCCATCACCGTCCCGCTGTCATGGCAAGACGCCGTCGAACGGACACGCGGCGCCCTGGCAGAACAGGGATTCGGTGTCCTGACGGAAATCGATGTGAAGGCGACCTTCACCCAAAAGCTGGGCCAGGAGGCCGGGGTCTCCGTGGGGGACTACATCATCCTCGGGGCCTGCAACCCGCAACTGGCCCAACGCGGCATCACCGCCGAACCGCAGCTGGGCGCACTGCTCCCGTGCAACGTCGTCGTACGTCGCGCTCCCGCCGCCACGGAAACCACCATCGAGGCCATCGACCCGCAAACCATGGTCAAGCTCAGCCAGAGCGACGCGACACGCGAGGTCGCCAACGAAGCCGACGCCAGGCTTCAGGCGGCATTGAAGGAAATCTCCGGAACAGTAGGTACCTAGGTTCTCACCTCATTGGCACAGGTCGCTCGCACGATTCCCACATCGCTAACGGGCACCGATTCCTGCGCGGAGCTCCATGCGGAGCCAGGTACCTCAGGAATCGGCCCATGAACCGTCCGGTTCCGGACAGTGTTAAGGGCACCAAACGCGCCGACCACCACCCGCCAAGTCAGCAAAGAGTGATGGGCGTTGTAGCCACGGACAACAGTTATTGAGCGGATAAGCCGGGAAACCACCGTCTTGAAAACCTAAAGCTTTTTGAGACGCTACCTAGAGTAGAAACTTGTCTCATCAAATACTTGGAAAACGCGGGCTGTATTTGTCTTATAAACTCGTCCCAACGTAAAACGTCTTACTTGCTTGCCGCACAGGGGTTTTGAGTCACACTGGGCAGGTGAGGCATTTGGGATACACACGAGTGAGCACTTCGAGCCAAGACGCGGCCTTGCAACTCGACGCTCTTGCTGCAGCGGGGGTGCAGAAACGCGACGTGTTCGCCGATGTGACGTCCGGCAGCCGGAGCGCGATTGAGCGGCCCGGGATGAAGAAACTGCTCGAGTACGCGCAGTCCGGGGACACCGTGGTGGTCTGGCGAGTAGACCGGCTCGGGCGATCCCTGATCGATGTTTTGAACACCGTGAACCTCTTGCGCGAGCGCGGGGTGAATGTCCGCTCCATTTCCGATGGGATCGACCCGGCCACGTCGACCGGGCGGATGATGCTGAACATGCTGGCCTCGTTGGCCGAGTACGAGCGCGAGCTGATCGTTGAACGAGTCAATGCCGGCATTGCTGCCGCCCGGCAATCCGGAACCCGTTTCGGCCGGCCGGTCTCTGACCCGGCGGTGATTGCCGATAAGCTCGCGATCGCCAAAGATGCCCGCGCCAGGGGACGCACCGCCGAAGACGCAGCACGTCTGGTTGGCTGGAGCCGCGCGACGTTCTACCGCCACTTGGGCCAAGAATCCGCCTCTGTCAAGAGCCTGTGATCGGCCATGTCCCGGCGAAGCGAACCGCGCAGGGACGCACCGCTGGGACAAAACCAGAATGGCAGCAGTACCGTGAAAGCAGGAACCTCTTACAGCGGCCTGATCAAGGCAACGGCACGCTGGGAAATACTGCGGCAACACGTCGAAGACGGAGTGCCGCTGACGGTCTTGGCTGAGGAACACCACATCGGCCTGAGGACACTGCAGCGATGGCACCAGAGCTTCAAGCTCCAGGGGAAGCCTGGTCTGGAACCGGTGGCACAGGGCAAACGCGGACGCCGGATGCCCAGCGACTTCGTGAAGCTGGTCGAAGGCCTCGCCTTAGCTAAACTGCCCAGGACGACGGCAGCCATCCACCAGCAAGCTAACAAGGTGGCGCTCCACCAGGGGTGGGCACCGGTTTCCTACTCAACCATCCGCTCGATTGTCGGCGAGATAGATCCCGGGATGATGACACTGGCGCAGCAAGGCGCGGCGGTGTACCGCGATAAGTACGAACTGGTCTGGCGCCGCCGCGCCGAACGTCCGAACGCGGTGTGGCAGGCTGATCATACCGAGCTCGACATTCTGGTTTTTGACACTGGTCATCGGCCGGTTCGCCCGTGGCTCACCACGATCATGGATGATTACTCGCGAGCCCTGTGCGGGTACATGGTCTTCACCGGTGCTCCCTCATCCTTGAATACGGCATTGGCGTTGCGTGAGGCGATCTGGCCCAAAAAGACAGCTGATTGGCCGATGTGCGGAATCCCTGATGTGCTCTACGTGGACCACGGAACCGATTTCACGAGCCACCACATGGCGCAGGCCGCCAGAGACCTGCACTTCGAAATCACTTTCTCTGCAGTAGCCCGGCCACAGGGCAGAGGAAAGATTGAGCGTTTCTTCGGTACGTTGAATACCGAGCTTTTGGCCCGGCTACCGGGTTACTTACACAACGTACGCAATCCCAAACCCGGACTATCGATTAGTGAACTGGACACGGCGCTAGGTGAGTTCATTGGGCAGAATTACCACCAGCGTGAACACCAAGAGATCAAAGAAACACCTCAAAAAGCGTGGCAGGGCAACGGCTGGTTGCCGCGTCTGCCTGAATCCATCGATGAACTGAACCTGCTGCTGCTCACGGTCGCCAAACCTCGAATCGTCCACCGCGATGGGGTGCACTTCCAAGGGCTACGCTACATATCTCCCTTGCTGGCTGCCTATGTCGGAGAATCCGTCATCCTTCGCTACGACCCGCGAGACGTTGCCGAGATTCAGGTCTTTCATCGTGGCCAGCACATCTGCAAAGCTGTGGATCCCACGCACGAACGATCCATCATGACCTTTAAGGACATCCAGAAAGCACGCTCTGCACGAAAGCGTCAGCTGCGCGGACAAATCAATGAACGAATCGCCACCGTCGCGGAATTTCTACCGGCCGGGCAACCAACCACGGAGGCACCCCAGCCTGATGCGGCGGTCCACCGAACCAAGAAAACGAAGCTGCGCACTTACGCGGAGGACGAGTAATGGGACCAACAACTTTTATCGCAACGAAGGAGCACCGCCGCTTCACTGAGTTCGCCAATGCGGTGCGTCGGCAGCGGACTATCGGGGTCTGCTATGGACAAGCTGGAATTGGCAAAACCCTATCGGCTAAACGTTATGCCAACTGGAGCCCGAAAGCCGAGGCGTTAATAGAGGAATGGGGCCGACGGGAGGACAGTGACCTCCAGATCTACAAGGATCTGGCCAAAACGCGGACCGTCTTCTTCACCCCAGGGGTTCTGACGACGCCTAAGCAAATCAAGGATGAACTCTCTCTGGTCACCACCCGGACCTCGATCTGTATCCATCAACATCTCGATACTTTAGGTGCCACGACGGGCCCGATGAATCAAGACAAGCATGTTGAGCTGATCATCGTCGACGAGTCGGAGCGACTCAACGCCGCTGCCTTAGAAGTGCTACGAGATAGGTATGACAGGAAAAATATCGCGCTGATGCTGATTGGGATGCCTGGCATCGAAAAGCAGTTCAGTCGATACCCTCAGCTCTATAGCCGTGTTGGTTTTGCTCACGAGTACCGTCCGCTTGCTCAGGATGAACTGCATTTCGTTCTGCAACGAAAGTGGCGTGCCCTCGGAAAACTCTGGACTTGGAGGACTTCACCGATACGCAAGCTGTCGCGGCGATCGCCCGTATCACGCGCGGTAATTTCCGGCTGATCGATCGACTCTTCACACAGATGCAGCGAGTCATAAAAATCAATGAGCTGGACACGATTACCGATGATGTTGTTGAAGCTGCGCGATCCACGCTAGTGATCGGAATCAGTTGAACCGCCAATATTAGGTGCGCAGAAACCGCCAAACGAAGTTAACAATCATAACTCCCCAACCGAAAAATCCGCGGAAACTCAACGGTTCAAAATTCTTATAACTATGTGTCGCAACCTATGGCTCCCAAAGAAGTGAGCAGCATTGGTTGTAAGACATTTTCGTGGGCACGATAACAACAGCACAGTCGAAAAAAATAAGTTTCGAACATACAAGCTAGGCGTGTCGTAGGGTTCTTAATGATGTCGCTATCTCGTATTGTAGGACTATGACATCACCACGACGACCCCGAGGGTCCGTAAACGACCCCATCGCTTTAGGGTGGAAGGTCCAGCGGAAGAATAAGGATTTCTTCACCGACCTGGCATCCAAGGCTGGGCTGTCAGGTGCAGCCATGTTCGATCTTATGATCGAAAACCTTGAACTTGATGAACGGGGCCTACCTGCTTGGGCTCCGACAAAGGATGACGAAGGAAAACTGCCTATCGACAAGCCTTAAAAGGAAAAGTCCGCGCACTGCGCGGACTTACCTAAGAATTCGAATCTGATCTGCATGAGTTTGCCGACCTAGACAGACCAGATTGACCAGAAGCTTCCGGTTACCACACCGGACGCTCCCCCTTCTTTACCCTCTTACAGGAAAGACGTTGTATGTCTATAGTAGCGCCTCCGCGCGCCCAATCAAGCACCAGCACCCCCGAAACGCCGCAAAACACCGCGACCCACACCACAAACCAACGCTGGTGCACCCGCCCTCGCGACGGCCGCGTAGCCGCGATCCTCGCCCACACCGCCCAAGGGCACCGCCCCTTCACCAAAGCCCAAACCCCCGAAGGGTTCACGGCCAAGGGCAAACGGCAGTTCAACGCGGCCAAAGAATCTCTGGCCACCAAACACGCCTATACCCCTGCCCCGCTACACATCAAGCGGGTCTCCCGCGCCCAGGAAACCTCCCCCCGGGCTATCGCTTGGGCGATTCCCCAGGGCAGCCGTAAAGTCGATCACACCGCCCAGGCCTGGCGTGCCGCCCGCTCCCTGGACGAGCTGCTCTGTCGCCGCAAGGACTGCCAGCGCAACATCATGGCCGTGCTTTGGGTGCTGCTGCGCTACACCGACCACACCACCATGACCGTGCGCATCACCTGGGACACCCTCGCCTCCAAAGCCCGCGTCAGCCGAGCCACCGTCGGCAACGCCCTCAAATTCCTGCGCACCCACGGCCTACTCGGCATCGTCGCCTCAGGCCGCAGCGCCACCTACGCCGCCAAAGCCGGCCAACCAGCCACCAACGAAGCACCCGTCTACGTCATCACCCGCCCCGTTGGCCTGGGCTTGCGCCCCCAGGACGCACCCGACACCACCCCCAAGCCAGCCACCCACGCAAAGGGCGCCACTGGTACCTGTGGAAATAACTTAGAACCCCTCCCCGTAGGGGGGTTAACCACTTACGAAGTAAGTTCCTACACGCGCACGCGCGAGAAAAACACCCAGATTGAGCCGCTACGCGGCACTGAAAATCATGGGCACGGCTACGCCGTGCGAACTCACCACCGCGATGAGCGACAAGTCACCCTGTGGCCAGCCAACCGACGCATCAGCTCGAGAAGTCAGGGGCTCTCGGCTGCCGCTGAAATCTTGCGTTTGATGCCAGATTTGGCCCGTTTTTCCAAGAAAAACGTGCTGAACATGGTCAAACCATTTTTTGACGCTGGATGGACGATCTCAGATGTTCATCATGCTTTAGATTGGCGTACTAGCCCGGGTTTACACGGCAAGGAAGTTTGGGGGGCACTCCCCCAGCATGATCGTGACACTCAGTCCTACATCGACTACTGCCGTATCCTGCGCGCAGCGATCCTCTACCGGTTGCGCCAATGGATGACCCCGACAGGCGAAGTCATGACCAGCCGATCCCAGCGTGCCACCGCACAAAGCACTCAGGCCCGCGCTGCCGCACGGGCCGCCGCCGACCGGCGGGCAAAATACCAAGCTCAACGCCCGGCACACCAAAGTGCTGCAGCAACCGGGGCAGCCAGAGCACGCGCAGCGCTGTCAGCGGCACGCGCGCTATCGACCTGAAGGTGATCCCTAACATCATTAGCTCATACGAACATTTACTCAAATGTTCATTTATTAGCCTCCTGGCGCTTTCTCTTCCTTTGTGGATCGTAGGTTTGCTGCATCCATGGCGCATATCGAACAGTTATCGCGGGATAAAGCGGTAACCCCGAGCATTGAGATATTGGCGCGTTTTTGCGCAAATACTCAGATCATCATTTGCTCACTGCCAAAAAGATTGAATTACACGCTCCCAGGAATCGGCTCAAACTTTCACATTTCCATTCCCAGCGCTCATGACGGCTCTGCCGGCCATGTGGGCCCCCCCCTGCGTAATCCCCTGCCAAATGCCATGCCCGCCAATAATGAAGTATCCGCTCATTTACTCAAATGACCATTTGCGCGAAATCTTGATGCAATCCAGGGCGAATTCCACCAATGCTTGACACCGCTCCCCGAAGCATCCGAACGCTAAACTCGGCGTTGAAGCCATCGGCATAGAGAGAAAATACTCAAAAGAGTATTTGATTCCTTACCCGCTCACTCATGAAGATTTTTGCACCAGTGAGCGAACGCAGCCCCAAGCACCACTCCCCCACCGAAATTTCAACCAAATCTACACTTTTACTCATTTTATCATTTGAGCACTTCCTGCTGCGCGACCCCGCTCAGCGAAAACAATTGAATGGCCTGGCGGGAATCTTATCTACCCCTCCCCAAGCTTTTTATGCGAGGGCTCTCATTTACTCATTTGAAGTAATGAAGCAAAGCACCCCACATCGCCGCGTGCGCGCATAATCCGCCACAAGATTGATTCAACTAATATTTGCCCCTCAGTCGCCAGTGGTCCAGGGCATCGGGTCTGTACGTTTTTGAGTAAAGTATCAAATGAATATTTAAGCAATACTTCCTCAGGGCTTATGGTCCTCTAAAGCGCAATTCCGACCCTTGAAAATGATTGAGTGCTTTGGAATGAATTCAACCTGTCACCCTCAGTGCAATACATGCGTGAAACCTCATTTACTCATTTGATGGACGGTGTATTGATGACCTGCAGCAAGGCACCGCTCTATCGGTCCTTGCGCGCGCAATCCATCTAAAGGCCGACTCAACCAATGCTTAAACCCTCAGACCACGGCCAGCCGGAATATCGGATCCGTACGTTGTTGAGTAAATTTTCAAATGATCATCTAGACAATTTCTCATGTATTCGATGGGGGAGAAGCGCCTCACGCCATCGCCCTTCACATGTGTGCGTAAATGCACTTTTACTCATTTGTGCTGATACACTTATATGTAAATCCGTATTTACTCACCCCTGCACAGCGGAAGGAATCTATGAAAACGATTGCCGTATTGAACCAAAAAGGCGGAGCTGGGAAAACCACGATCTCCACCCACCTAGCCACCGCGCTGCAGCACACTGGCCGCTCTGTGCTTTTGGTGGATTCAGACCCTCAGGGAAGCGCCCGGGACTGGGCTGCAGTCAGGGAAGAGCACCCCGTGTCCGTCGTGGGCATCGATCGCCCCACCATTGAACGCGACGTCAAAAGCCTGGCCAAGGTCGATTTCGTCGTCATCGATGGGGCCCCGCAGGCTAGTGACCTTGCTGTCTCTGCGATCAAGGCTGCTGATTTTGTCCTTATTCCCGTGCAGCCCTCGCCGTATGACATCTGGGCCACCGAGGATCTGGTTGACCTAGTCAAGCAGCGCATCGAGGTCACCGACGGGAAACTCAAGGCGGCCTTCGTCGTATCCCGCGCGATCACCGGTTCAAACATCAGCAAGGATGTCTCTGCGATCCTCGAGGATTATGGCTTGCCGGTCCTTGAATCCAAGATTTTCCAGCGTGTCGACTACCCAGGGACAGCTGCGCGTGGGTCTACAGTGATCGAAGACTTCCCTCGATCCGAGGGCACCCGAGAAATGCTTGCACTGAGTGCTGAAATTGAGTCGATCATCCTTGAGCAGGAGGTTGTCTAAATGAGCAACAGTAGAACCGGGCTCAGCGCAGGGCGTCCAAGCCAGCGAACCGAAAACGAGAAGAGCCGGCTGATGGCTAGTTTACGGGACACTGCTCCCGCAGAACCGCTGACACGAGTGAACTTCGAACTACCTAAAAGCCTGCATACGAAGCTGAAAATCCATGTGGCTCGCAGTGAACACAAAAGCATTCGCGAGTTCTTGACTGAATATATTGAGTCACTCCCTGAAGAGTAAACACATCAAGATGTAAATCATCTTTTGAGTGCATGAGTAGATCACCATCTACTCATGCACTCATTTTTTTCCAGGCATTCAGACTGCCCAAAGAGCTTATCGTTGCAGCGTTCCACGGTGCACACGCACCTACGAATTGTTCAAATGCGTATATCGTGTTTTGTATCTCCGAAGTCAGCCGGCAGCTGGACCGTCATGGTGTACTAGCCAGGCCGATAAGCAATCGGACTCAATTACTCAGAGCTGCAAATGTGTATATGAGAAAATTTTCCATAGGTGGATTCAACCTGCTAGGCATCGAGGATTCGGGTAGGGGAGTAGTCACACCGTCCGCGCGCACCACTATTCGTTAGTATTCTCCGTGACTTACGCACATTCGTTACTCAAATGTTCACTTGCTCATTTGCATGAATACGTCTTTACTCATTTATTCATATGCACGACAGTATTGGCATATTCACGCAGGCTAAGGAGGGATTCACCGTGACTCGCAACGCCTCAGAAATTTACGATGACCTCAAAGCCCTGGCCAACGAGCTGGAAGAACTCGGGAAGACCGGCCGCATCACCATGAGCACCGACTCATGGAACAAGGACTACCCCGACACGAAACCAGCCGTCGCCCAAGCCCTGGCAGCGCTACAGGTCGCCATCAACGCGACCTGCTGGATGGAAAACCCTGCCCGAAGCCGAAGCGAGTGCGACGAAACCAGAACAGCGCGGTTAAGCCTCCTGCCCACCTGTGCACAGCAAAAGCCCTATCCGCTGCGCTGCTTTTCCTGTACCCACGTGGACAGCAGGAACCAATCGACCGCCCGCACACAAGCCACAAGCTGGGGTCCCTGAGTTCAGTTACGACGGGGGATAGTGGACCGTGCACGGCCTCTGTAGCGTGAGGATTAGGCATTCTCGGCTTCCTTAGTCTGTAGCTAGCGCACCCCTACCCTGTCCTAGACTCAGGCCATGACACTCGCAATTTTGAATACCATTGCCGCATGCATCACGGCTTTAGCTACGTTTGGTCTGCTACTTGGAGTATGGGGGGCTTTTCGGCAGATCAATCAAAATCGCCTATTGCACGATGATCAGCAGCAGCTCGAAGCTTTAGCTGGCTATATCTCTTCGATTCAGTATTTCGGAGACCTGCAAGCAACGAACGAAGAAGAACTGATACGTGCCTCCACGGAAGTGCGGAGGGCCGGGGCGCTCTTTCGGCTGACGTTTCGTATCGTTGAAAAAGATGTTGTTGGTGCCCTGCGGAGGTTCGATGAGGTTCTACTGAAGTTTGTACTGTTGGAGTTTCATCGCCGCGACAGCCGTCCGTATGCGCAAGCCCATGCCTCGTTTGCTCGTGCGGTGGATGATCTTGTATCTACAGCGGTCGATGAGTTGCCTCGGCTACGTTCGCCGGAGTTCACATTGAATGACTTGCGTGAAACGCTTACGGCAGCGGCAAATAAAGCCAACTCGGAGAATCCTGACTCCGACATAGAGTCAATGGTTCTTCGTTCCATGCTTGCCCGAAAGTCATAGCAACAAAGGATTACCGCGATACGCTGCAATGCTTCGAGTCGGTTTAGTAATTATTCAATAGTCCGTCAGTTTCCGCGTCGGCACAAACAGGGGATTTTTTCTGAGCATCTAGCGTCGGGCACGAAATGCGCAGCCCGTAATCAATAACTTGGCTTCGTTCTAGTGACTCAAACCCTAAAGCCAACGGATTTTTAAGAACCCCAGCAATGTACTCTTCGGCGCTCTGGCACGCATTGAGTGATGCTAAGTCATAGCTGTTCGCCTGTTCATCACTAAGAAAATCATTGGTAGTAGCTACGGCTAGACTCTCCAGGGCATGGGCGCACCCATCAGAAACAATGACTGGTTTTGTGGATTCAGCGCACCCAGTTGCAGTCCCGGCAGTAAGAACCGTGAGAACGAGAAGAACAGCTATTTTTTTGCTCACTCTCTGATCATACCTAGCAAAATGAGTTTCAAACTTTGTTCAAAACTTTCGGATATTCAAAGAATTCAAATTTTACTCGGGTACTGAGCGACATGAGTGATGATATAGAGCATGGTTTACATGCCGCGTGCAACGCAAGAAGATCTCGAACTAATGGTTTCCATTGTTACCAAAGCCCGCCGTTGGACAAATGACAAGCAGCGGGCCATGGAGATGTGGGCCGGTAGCGACCTGGCAACAGACGAAGCAGAATGTTCACCCGACTGTTCGCCAGCGCACTTGGTGCTATGGAGTATCAACAGCGCAACGGACAGTCTGCATGCCATTACAGAGATGATCTGGACGCGTGGCGAGTACATTCCCACTACCTTTTACCCACTGATGCGCACTGCGTTAGTGAGTGTCACAAGAGCACTCTGGATTCTCCATCCCGAAGATCCTGCTGAACGTTGTAAGCGAGCACTGGGCGAGGCTTTAAAGGAAGCGAACAGCAAAAAACAAGCCCTCATCGAGTTCGCGGAGATACCAAGCGTGAAAAATATATTCGGACAAGAGCCGAGTGAGCTAATAGAGGCCGTGAATAAACAGATCGAACAGCTTTCATTGAGGCTGGGTGGCCAAAGGCCAAAGGGCGAAACCAGTATGATCCGAACCCTTGCCAAACAGGTATCAGTTAACTCTGAAGTGTCCGACGCGAATGAATTGATAGGGCGGTACATGCTCATGTGGCACGCATTCAGCGGCAGCGTCCACGGATTCTCTTGGCAGGATCAACTCGCCACAGTCGTAGACGAAGACACAGGTACCGAAATCATCGGAGACTTTCTTCAAAATTTGCACCACATTTCTTCGGCAATCGAAGACGTTCTTGATCTTTACCGTCAACGTGCCGGTCAACTCAAGTCATCACCTTCCTAAACCGCGCAACGTTATAGATCCCTTAAGCCGGCTCTTCGTGAGGGCAGCAAGAACGGTCGTTTTTTAAATGATCAGCGAACCCCGGCGACACGCCGGGGTTTTAGTTTCAGAAACGCCTTTCACAGCAGGAATGATCGTGGAACTCCTGCACGGTTCTATTCAAAGGATTCACAGTGTGGCGTAGCTTAGTTCCATGACAGGTTGGGACGTCTCTCGGCACCCGGAATGGGACATGATGTATGCCGCCGGGTTGACGGTGCGTGAAATCGCCGACCGATGCCATGCCAACGTGGCCACCATCCACCTGCATCTACGCGTCAGAGAGAAACATGCGCCCGGGTTACACGCCACCCATACCGCGGCCTTGGCGGAACGGGATCCGGACCGGCCGTCCACGCGGTGGCGGCAACGCCTCAGCGAAGTGCTGGCCTTCCAAGAAGCCCACCATCGGTTGCCGAGCAGTACCGCTGGGGGAGTGGAGTGTTCGTTGGCGCAGTGGGTGGCTCTGCAGCGCAATGCCTATCGTAAGGGTGGCATTTCAGCGGCGAAGATCGTTCTGCTTGATCAGCTGGAGGGCTGGGAGGTGGATGTGTCGCAGCATCGCCGCGATGAGCACTGGAGAAACATGCTGAACGCGGTGAGCGCTTATGTCGCTTCTACCGGGCAGATGCCCCGCTACAAGACCTACGCCTCAGAGCATGAACATCGGCTCGGGGTCTGGTTGCATCGTCAGCATCAAGCACGCACCGAGAACAGCCTGCTCTCTTGGCGGCTAGCTGCGCTGAACGAGGCGGTGCCGGGGTGGCGTAGCCGGTGCTGACCAAGTAGCGATCGATTCCATCGACGTCCGAACAGCCGCTCCCAGTACCTGAGGCCAACTGCTGGCGGGTTCACCAGGCGATCTCCGAGGTCTCACCAATCGGACTCCGTGCGCCGGATTGGTTTAGCACCAGATCATCAGCGTCATGCACCGAGCCCGGGAAAACCAGCCCGGTCCGTTCCTCTACCTCGGTGACAGTGACTTGGTAGACCCGGAACTCATCTAAGGCCATGAGTACCTGCAGCTGGTCCAAGTTCTGGGTGAGGAGGAACGCCCGGGCGGTGAGTAGTCCGTCCTGTTCAAAGAGGATGATTTTCCAGTATTCACTCGGGAGTTGGTATCCCCGGTAGCGCTGGTCTTCATCTCGCAGGACGGGGCCCGCGAAGACGCTGGCGCGTAGGTCATCGATTTCCACGTCTTCGTAGAGCGCGTTTTCTAGTCGTCCCCAGATCCCGGCTTGTCGGGATTGGTTGAAGTCCTCCATTTGCGGGGTGATGTTGGTGAAGGTGAAGGAATCCTTATTTGCTTGGGCTGCTTCGGTGTCTGGTCCCCAGGTGAGGTCGGCGCGGCGAGCCAGGTGGCCGCGATCAAGCCGATTATTCGCGTAGAGGTCGTTGCCGGCTTGGTCTTCGGCGGGGATGCGGGGGTCTGTGGTGAAGTTGATGCCGGTTCGGGGGAGCAACTGCATGTGGGCACCGTCGATGTTCCAACCCACCCAGCGGGCGAACTTGCGCGACCGGCTCAAGGCGAGGGAGAAGTGGGTGTAGTCAATGACGGGGGAGCCATCGAGCTGCAGCAGGTCTTCGGCAATCTCGGTGGCGGGAGTGGGAAGATCAATGATGGTGGTGAGGAAGTGCGGGTGAGATCCCATGCGTTTACTGGCCGTTGTGGCAGGGTCTTGCTTCATGTGCTGGCGTCCTTCCCTGTATCAAGAATGTTGAGGGTCTATGCTCCACGGTAGGATGTCGGTCGACCGCTGCCTAGACACAGTGCGACTTGGGACTGACGTTCCGGTGCCTGAAAGCTGGGTCTTGGAGGCCCTGGTAGCCTTTCGCCGGTTGGTGCCGGTTCCCGGGCCGTATTAAACAGTGAAGCATCCCGCGAGGACCGTGGGATGCTTCACTGCGAAAAGGCTTATTTCAGTTATAAACAAGACCAGCTTAATGCGCAACGCCACAGGTCAGTGCCTAGGTTCTGAATTACCCAGGGAATCTTCAGGCTCTGGTTTATCTCATGTGCCCGGACGGGTGTTATTGGAAGTTCGATGTCCCCTGTCGCTGCGCACGTAGCAGGGGATTTCAAAGGTGATTGCACTGTACGCCCAATATCTGACAGGGAACGTTCTCGCCCCGTCAGGTGTGCCTTGGGTGATAAAGCGGCCCATAGTCTGCCCCGGGGGCTCGGCCGGTACATTTTCCAAAGCAGGATTTGGCAGAGAGACGAACCAGAGGCTCAGATGGTCGGCGGGTTCATCGTAGATCGCGACCATCACGGATCGTCCGTGAATAGAGACCATTCCCATGACCTCATCGAGCAGTTCCCGGGATTCTGCCAACACGATGGGCATCCCTTCCCTTCAACCGTATGAGGCCAGGTGAATGCAGGCTTGACGAGAGCCCAGGACGTGCTTGACGTGTTCGGCTGTGTGGGATCGTAGTTCGTGGGTGGACATGGCGGACCTCCGCTCTTGCGGCTCTCGCGGTATTTCCAGTAAGAGTCCTACAGTGATGCGTCCTCGGAGATTGTCTAGGTATTTTGGGCAAGTCACAGGGGTTGTCACGCAGTGTACTTTCGACGGTACGCGAGATCTCCCCTAAGGGATACCCTACGGTTAAGTAAGGCCGTCAACGCAGAGCTAATGCGGGGTCGTGGTCTAGGGAATGATCAGCCTTTTGGAAATGTCTTCACGTGGATCTCGCAAGTACGAGCGTGTTGTTAGCCTCTGTCGGTCGTGTTGGCGGAGTTCATCCAGCCGGCGTCAATCATGTCGATCAGTCGATGGATGCTGCGTAGTTCGGGTTGGTTGGAGCGCTCCTGTGCCGAAAGGTATCGGCGGTAATGGTGAAGGGCTTCAAGGAGGCAGTAGCTGTCGTCTTCGCGGTCAATATCGAGCACAACTTGGTAGGGGATAAAGTTTTTCGCTGAGCTCATGGAATCCGTCCTGAAATGTTCAACTGCCAAAGTTTCGAGGGAAGGCGGCTGTTGGCTGAAGTGGACGCGCTGTCCCAGGTAATTTTACGCCCGGATGATGAGCAGTTCTTCACGATGCGTGCGGGGCAAGCATCAGAGAGGGAGCTGGCCGGCAGAAAATTCCGTTGCGAAGACCGCGAAAGGATGGGCGGCACCGATTTAGGGGTGATGCGATCACGCTTGGTGCACGAGGTGTTGACCTCTTGGTTGTGTTGGGCTCTTGGTTGTGTAGGGTCCTGGTATCCGCAAACCTGGATAGAGGACCTGAGCCGGTGGAGTCCCAACATGAAGCCCGGTTCTGGCTCGCCAGCTGTCCACCAGGACTATGAGCCAGCCAGGGGGATGAGCCAGAACCGGGGGACAAGGGGCTGATCAGCTCGCGCCGGTGGTGAGAGGTGTGGCGGCGTGGCGGCGCGTTGGCAGCGGGTAGCGGGTGGCTGCTGTGGTGTTCTGGGACTGCATCGCGGGGCAGGTCGGGATCTGATGCGCAACGGCGGTGTGCTTCCAGAATTTCACCCGGAACTCAGCCACGTTCTCGGTTCCCAAGCGCTGGAAGAACTCTCCCATAGTAAGTTGATCTGACCAGACCTTAGCGACTTTCAACGCGGTCTGCGGGGGAGTGATGTGCAGCATGAGTAGTTCTTCGGTCTGCGGATCCAGCATGGCAACCAACACGGCCCGCCCATGGATTGACACCATGCCCATGGCATCGTTGAGGGATTCAGATGGTTGGGTCATTACGATTGGCATTCCCTGCGCCCAACCGTAGCTGGACAGGTGGGCTTTGCCTTCACGGGTGGCGAGAAAATCGGCGACTCTGACTGCGGTGCGGGTTCGAACGATTCGACCTGGCATTTAAGATACTTCCCTTTCTGGCACTGCTCATGAAAATAATGATGTGGAATCAGAAGTGTGTAGCGAAGGTGCGCTACGAGGCGGATCCTGCGTTATGGTGCCGCCGCACCTCGCGGACGGCGGGTGTTGCAGGATCTAGGCCATGCTCAAATCTGCCGGGGAGGCCTCTGCCTCGGTTCCCGACCTGGTGGTTTCGAGATTCAGGCCAGTGCTAGGGGTCAGTGATGGGGCGGTGAAAGGTTGATCCAGCCAATGGGTGGGGAGTTCAGCTTCGGCTACATGCTCTGGTGTAGCGAGCAGGTTTTCCTTACCAGCGACGGCGAACTGCAAATTCCGCACCTCAAATTGGACGCCGAGCGTCTTCTCCATCTGTGGCAAGAGGGTGTCGTTGACGTACTGCATCAACTCGGAGACATGCTCTTCGGCCTTGGCGGTGCACGCTAAGTTGATGATCAGCTGCTCCGGGGAGCCGCTGATGGTGCAAATTGCCGAATGCACGGTGTTCTTCTTGCGGCACTGCTGTGAGCCAAAGGCGGCGGTTTGATGCATCCGCGTGGTCCATGCGGCGGCGTGGGGTGCGGTGGTTTCTACGGGAACTGCTAAGGACTTTTTCATCTTTCACTCCGGTATTGATAGCTGTTTCGTAGTAAAATATATGTAGACTGGCTAACTATTAGCTAGGTTACATTATTTTTTTTTGGTTAGGCAAGCTGGACCTCGAATCAAGGGCAATAGGAGCCCCGGAGGTTGCGGGCATGGCGTTCGTATCCGGCGAAAGGAGTTCTCATGGGCAGGTATCAAGCCAGCGGGTATTGGTATGACGAGGGTAGTTCAGTGCCCGAGGCGGTGGATTTGTTAAATCTGATGCGCAGGTATCGCGAGGCGGAGCGGAAGATGCGATCCGCGACCCGCGGTTCGATGGGCATGAACGAAACCGATATGTCCGCACTACGCTTCCTACTCGCCGAGCACCGTAAGGGGGTGATTCCCCGTCAGCGAGATTTTGCTGAGGAACTGGGGATCTCCAACGCCTCGGTGTCGGTATTGATCGACCGTTTATGCCGGGATGGGTATGCCGAGCGTATTGTGCATCCTGCGGATCGGCGATCGGTGGGGATTGTGCCCACGGAATATAGCGATACGGAAGTTCGTGGAACGCTGCATCGGATGCATGAACGGATGATGGATGCCGTAGACACCCTTTCCGAGGAGGAGCGGCTTGCAGTTGCCAAGTTCTTGGAAGCCATGATCCGCAGCGTTGAAATTGATGATGAGCCAAGCCAATCGACTAAAAAGAAGCCTCTGATGGAGCAAAGCGCTGTACCTTCCCGGTAAACGTCTGACGCATAACATCTGCTTCACCTGCGGTACGCAAGCTGATGGATGGATTAGCTAGAAGCTCACGCCCGAGCCACCGTTCCTTACCTGGTTTCCTCCAGAGTTTTTTGATTCCTGACGGGTTTTAGCGGGTGAGCGCCTGGCGTGCGAAGAGGCCTGTTCTTGAATTTCTGAGGAAACCCTTGTGGCCGATGTCATGAGTTTCTCAGGCGCGTACCTTGAAGGCAGGCAACCAAAAATTTAGCCTCTCAAACAATCGAGGATAGTTTAAATGCCCCGAAAGCATATTGATGTCAGCGTCAGTCATGACGAGTTCGAAGATCTGAATAACGCGCTGGAAGACCATCGAGACGGATTTAATCAGATGGCCGAGGAAGCAACCAATGGTTTCGGGCTGGAGCCTGAATATTGGGTCGGCAGGGCCGAGGAAGTCGAAGATCTTCGTGAGACGATTCATGAGCACAGTAGCGAGGAGCCCGAACAGGACGAGGCCGACGGCGAAGACACGCGCACGGGTACCGATACCGGGTCCGTCCCGAATCAGGACTTCGAGTCTGATTCTCGTCAATAAACATCGGCACTGGCGTGCGACACATATTCCGAACGGACATAGCAACGGTCCACCACGATTTTATGGTGGACCGTTGCCATACAGATCCAATTAGGCACGCTTACGCGTGAGCAGTCCCCACATAACCAGCACGATCAGCGAACCACCAATGGCTAGGATCCAGGTAGATAGGGACCAGAACTGGTTTACACCTACGTTGAAGAGTGCTGAGCCGATCCATCCGCCTACGATTGCTCCGACGACGCCCAGCAACAATGTCGTAAACCATCCGCCGCCCTGCTCTCCTGGCTTGATGGCCTTGGCAATGGCGCCGGCGATTAGTCCTAGAACGATCCAACCTAAAATACCCACGGGTTCTCGTTAACGCGTTTGTGGAGTGCCTAGCTCCTTGACGGGGGGGCACGTGCTGCTGCTCCAGAAAGATACCCGCAGGTAAAAGTAACAGGCTTGAAGCTGGGGGTTCCTGATGGCCGTGGGGAGGGCAAGAGGGGACGAAAAAGACTCTGCTTAGTATCATTTTCAGTTGGTAGGAGGCAAAAGATCTCACCCTACAGAGAGACTGGGACCTAATTGCCGGGGGTAGCAAGGCGTTATTTTATCTTCGCGGGAAAGGAGCCCCTGCACGAGCTTAGGGCGATTCCGTCAGACGAGGCGTTATAAGGATGCTTTGGTAGATTGCCTATACGGGGCACGAGCTGTGAGGTACGGAGTGAAAAATTCAGCTCACGCATTGTTCCTTGATGACGTTGTAATTCTGAGCGCTGCTCGTGGCATCCTGGTCCGGATGCTCGGACTCGCTCACGACCTTCCACGTTGTTCCAGTGACCGATAGAGCTTCCGGGCCGTTGCGAGAACCTGCGCTTCCGCTGGAAGGCTGTTGCGCGGTGCCGAGGGCCCGGTAGCGTGGTGAGGGTACCTGGTTGGACGAGTTCAAGGGGAAATTACCGTGGCGCACGATAAAGCAACACACACCGACGAAGTGGAAAAGCTCGTCGAGATCATCAAGGACATCAAGGTTGCGATGCTTACGACGCATGGGCCGGACGGGCTGGAAAGCCGTCCGTTGAGCGTCACCGAGGTGGGCAGCGACGCGGACGTATGGTTTTTCACCGCCGCTTCCTCGGATGTGGCCGAGCAGGTCTCCAAAGATCAGGAAGTCAATGCCGCATTTTCGGATGATAAGTGCTGGGTGTCACTCAGCGGTAAGGCCAAGTTGGTCACGGATGTGGCTAAGAAGAAGGAACTGTGGAATTCGGCGGTGGCAGCGTTCTTCAGCCACGATCCCGAATCCCCGGAGGTCGTGCTCATCCAGCTGGAATCCGACTCCGCGCAATACTGGGAAAATCCAGGTGGGGTATTGAGCCTTGCCGCCAGCTGGGTCAAGGGCAAGGTCACCGGAGAACCAGCCCGTCCTGGGGATTCAGCGACCGTGGATCTGTAGTCAAGAAGGTGTGAGTGACAAGGGCGCGGGTATCGCATGAATTGCGATTTCCGCGCCCTTGGCCATTGTGGGACGTTACAACTATGGGGCCGGATGTATGTCGCTTTCGAGGACCTATTTGTGGTTGTGCATCTCCGCGCCGGTCATGCCACAAACTTCTTGTTGATGGTTTTCTGGGCGAAGCTGTCGATGGTTGGGCTGACGCCGTTCATGCCAGGTATGTGCTTGGCGATGGGGGCTTCCTCGGTGCCTTCGGGCGGCGGCGCTGCTCGTGGATCCTTATGTTTGTCGAGTGCGCCCCCACCTGTTGGTCCGAGCCCGATTCGTCGCCGCCAGTGGGGCTTTATGTAGCTGAACCGGTAGGTAGCGGTGTCGGATGCGCTGGACCCGGTAATTTTGGCGCCGCAGCAAGCCTGAGCGAAAGGGCTGAAACCACTCTTGAATATTCGTCGCAGCAGGGTTGGGTGCGTCCCCTCGAGCCTGGCAACTATCAGGCAATGTCAAGCCTGAAACGAGATGTGCTAGCGGTCGCTACAGTTTTCCTATCCAGTAATTCATCGAAAAGGAGTGCATCATGGGTTTGGGTGACAAGATTCAGAATAAGGCTCAGGAGATGGCCGGCAAGGCCAAGGAAGCAACTGGCAAAGCCACGAACGATGCCTCGTTGCAGGCCGACGGAGTCAAGGACCAGGCTGAAGCTCGCGCGAAGCAGGCCGGCGAACACGCGAAAGACGCAGCGAAAGACATCACCGGCCAGAAATAATTTTTGACGGTCCGGACCTTGCTTTGCAATTCACGTCACGAGGTCCCGATAGTGTGGTCCATTCTTTGAATGGACCACACTTTTGTTTTACGAGTGGGCTGCGGTGGTGAGAAACCTTACCCGCACTTTGAACGGAGATCCTGCGATGTCTAGACACGTCGACGTCACCTATTCTCGGTTCGGAGGCTACTGAGTAAGTAGGCTTCCACTCTGTCTTGTCCCCGAATTATTTCGGCCTCTCAATCTTTGTTTTCGCTGTGTTTCTCGTTTGAGTGATGATGCCCTAGGATCATCTCCAGACAGGAAACTCTGGGGTTCCTGCTTTTTATTAGGGGATAGAATGGCGATCCGTACGAGAAACAAAACTCTTGGGGCGACGGCTGCTCTAATGCTGGCTGGCGGGCTTGTTCTCGGCGCTGCACCGGCTCAAGCAAGCAACCGCCCAATTGATATCACTGGGTACACCGTCGCTGATGTCGTAGTGGCAAACAATAAATGTAAGAGCGTCCTGGTTACCGCCAAGGCGAAGCACCAGAAGGATTTCGCGTTCGGAGGGGTGGATGCATTCATCACCCGAAAGGGCGATGATGTCACCTCTGCTGGCTTCGACTTCGAGAACAAGAAAAAGACTTCGGCGAATGATCGAGTCGAGATTTGCCCTGACGATTACGGGCTGGGTGTGTATTCGGTTGGTCCTGCCTATGTGTTTGCTTTCTTCGAATACAAGCAGGATGGCACCCTCTACGAGGATGCACGGGATTATTGGGATAACACGAAGAAGTCCTTCAACGTTCGCGGGCAGACGAAGAGCAGTCTGAGTGCTAAGCGTTCTGGGAAGAAGGTGACCCTGAGCGTCAAGGCGTCGGTGTACTCGCCGGAAAAGGATCGTTACATTCAGTACAATCCGAAGAACGCGAAACTTCAGGTCAAATCCGGCAAGACTTGGAAGACCGTGAAGACGTTGAAGCTCGCCAAGGGACAGGCTTCCGTGACTGTGAGTGATGCAAAGAAGAAGACCTACCGGGTGACTGTGCCAACGGCATCATGGGCTGTGGCGACCACGTCGAAAGCTATCAGCAAGTAGACGAAACGTTGAAGGCCGAACCAAATGAGTTGGTTCGGCCTTTTTCGCGCCTAACCTTAGCGACTCGGAAATTTTCAAGTCTAGTGAGACCAGCGGGTGCTAAACAGCGATCATTTCTTCACGCTCCTCCAGCTTCCTTGGCTCGTTGATCCACGCAGCAGCAGGCAGCTTCAGCTTCTTCGGCAGGCGACGCTGCCCAAACCGTTCAGGATGCTCGTCCCACGCCGCCTGTAACGCGGCCAGCCGTTGGTCCTCAACGTGCCCGGTCATCCCGAAATGCACGTCCGCCGGCGTATGGAATCCGATCCCCGAATGCCGGTGATGCCCGTTGTACGCCTGGACAAACCAGTCCATGAAATCCCTAGCATCAGCCAGCGAACCGAACCGTTCAGGGAACACCGGAAGATACTTCAAGGTCTTGAACCAAGCCTCTGAGTAGGGATTATCATTGCTGACCTTCGGCCGCGAATGCGAACGGAGCACATCCAAGTCCGCCAGCAATGCGGCGACCGGCTTCGAAGTCATCGAGGTCCCACGATCAGCGTGCACGACCTTGGGGATCTGGTCGGTGGCGAACACCTGCGCGATGAACTCCTTAGCCAGCTCACCAGACTCCCTCGCGTGCACCTGACAACCGACAATATAGCGCGAGTAAATATCGATCATCACGTAGGCATCAAAATAGGTGCCACTGGCGGGGCCAGCCAACTTCGTGATGTCCCACGTGAACACTTCTCCAGGCTGGTACGCGACCAACTCCGGGACTTTCCTGGCTGGGTGGCGGGCCTGCCTGCGGCGTTCGGCCACCTGTTTCTCACGGCGCAACAGCCGATACATGGTGGAGACTGAGCACAAATACGTGCCTTCGGACAGGAGGACCGCGTAGATCTGTTCGGGTGCCTGATCGATGAACCGCTCGCTGTTCAGGGTTTCCAGGATCAGGGCCTCCTCGCTGGTGGTGAGCTTGTTCGCCGGCACCTGGCGGGATGCCGTGGACGCTGGCTTCGGTGCCAGTGCCGCTTGCTGGTGGCAGTGCATCGTGGCCCGGCTGACCCCTGCCAGTGTGCTGGCCTGCCGCGTGGGAACTCCGCTGTCGGTCAGCTGCTGGTAGACATCAGCAAGGATGTCTTGTGCTGCTATTTGGAATCCGCGCTCTGTGAGATTTGTTCCAAGAGCGCGTGTGCTTTTCCCATGATGTCCAAGGCGGTCAGCGTGGTGGCGAGCTTCTGCTCACTGGCCGCGAGCTGCTTTTTCAGCCGGGCGATTTCCGCTTGTTCCTTGCTCAGCTTCCCGCCACTCTTGGTGCTGTTGGCGGGGTTGTTCCCCTCGAGGATTCCCGCATCGCGCAGCCTGCGCCACTCGACGATCTGCGAAGAATATAGTCCGTTGGCGCGCAGGTAGCCGCGTCCTTCGCCGCTTTGGATCGCGTGCTCGTAGCCTTGCAGGTAAGCGAGTTTCTGGGCCGGGGCGATGGTACGGCGTCGTGGCTGGTCCGGTCGGGGCTGGGTGGAGTCCATGGTCCCATTCTCCGGCATGGTGCTGGCCGATGGGTGGATGGAGGTGATGCTCATGGTGGAGGTTAGTCCTGTTCTCGCCCTTGTCTGGAGAGGGTAACTTGCTATGAATCGGTGGTCTCACTCAACCCTGACAGACAGGGAGCGGACACCGACCGGTTGCGGAAATCGGGCGCGGCGGCCTCCGCCGCCAGCTCCCCCGGCCGCCGCGCTCAAACCTCACCCCCGGTACCGAACCCCTGGGATGTTTTCACTCACCAGGGCAAACCGTATCGAGTGATGCGGCTACAGCCCGGAGACTACCCAGGCCACCCCATCCAGCCACATCAAGGCCTCGGTCGCTTCGTCCAAACCCATCTGGAAGATCAACCGCAGCCCTTCCTTCAGCAGGTACGCCCGGTACAACCGCGGGTCGGTTTTCTGCACCCACGCCAGCTTCGTGACCTGGTAGTCATTCAGGTTTTCCGGGTTCTTCCATAACGCGTACCGGGTCTTCTTCAGGCCCTTGGCCTTGTCAACAGCCGGGGTACCGGCAGCGTCCTTGGCTGGCCTGCCGCGCCCGCGTTTCGGTTCCTTCCGGGCTTCTTTCCTCGCTTCGTTCCAGGCTTCCTTACGGACCTCGTCCATCGCTTCCATCGCCCACTGCACGATATGGAACGGGTCCGCGCACCGGATCGCGTTGATGCATTTCTCGGCCACCACATCACCGATCCAGTCCGCCCCGTCCGCACTGACATGGGTGATCAGCTGGCACCGCCCGGCCCCTGAGGCCTCGAGCAGGTCAAAGAACCGGCGCAGGGTGTCCTTGGTGCGGCCCACCCCGGCCCACACGAGCCGGCCGGTGTCATGGCACACCACCACGGTCAGGTACTTGTGGCCCTTCTTGTAACTGATCTCATCGATCCCGATACGTTTCAGGCCCGCGAACAGGTCGATCTTCGCTTCGGTTTCCTCCCAGACCCTGCCGATGATCGAGCCCACGGTACGCCAGGCTACCCGTAGTAGTTCGGTGACCGCGTTCTTGGAAGTGATGGTCGCCAGCCAGGCGGCCTGCTCATCGAAGTGCCGAGTGTGTCCGGCCTGATGCCGGGCCCACGGTAACCAGGCGACCGTGACCCCGTGGGCCGGGCAGTTTACCCGTGGGGCTGGTGCTTCCAGGTAGGTCATGGTGGTGCCCAAATCCAGGGCCCGCCAGCGGCGG
The DNA here is from genome assembly GCF_001454985.1 of Arthrobacter sp. YC-RL1. NCBI lineage: Bacteria > Bacillati > Actinomycetota > Actinomycetes > Micrococcales > Micrococcaceae > Arthrobacter > Arthrobacter sp. YC-RL1. The sequence continues at coordinate 89,630 of NZ_CP013298.1, read as the reverse complement.
GTTCCCTCGCCCGCATCGTAGCGTGGGCTCTTGGTCTGGCAGATCCCGCACCGGGGCTTAAGCTTCTTCGACGGCCTGACGGTCGCGATGAGGCAGTCGTCGACGGGGGTCGTAGTCGATGGACTCGATGATGGTCGTGGACTCGACACCGAGCACGCTACGCCATAGGGTTGTTTGTTGCACGCCGTTTTCTTGTGTTTGGTTTGATGGTTTAGACGCTCTAAAACCTATACGAGAAGCGGCGTGCGCTGCTATTTGGTGGTGCTGGCGACCCACGGATCAGTCACAAGCGCCAATATTCTGCACGCTTTCACCCTTTATTCCTACATCCCTCAGATGTGGATAACTTAGTGGTCAAGGAAGTTTGGAAGTAGCAGGCTTCTGGGTGAGGGCCTTCGAGCCTACTTGGTATTGAGCCGCAAGCGAGATTACTCGCGGTTCGGACCCGATCAAAGGGTCCCCGATGCGACAATTGCCCTATGAACGAAGACGAGATAGGTGAGCGACGGATGAGTCCCACGTCAGCCGAGATCATTGCGGCGCTGCGAGACGCTGGCTGGTTGCTGGAACAGGATACCGCTGCAACCCTTGAGAGAAGCGGATTTCATGTCGCGAGGGCCAAAGCGTTTCCCGATCCCGACGATCCGTCTGTGTCGCGTGAAATCGATGTGCATGGCTATCGGCAGATATTCCGTAGCGATGAATTGGGCTTGAATGTGGGCGTGCGGGTTCTTGCGGAGTGCAAGCAGAGCTCCATGCCTTATGTCGTGGTAGGTGGCCCTGCAAGTGCATACGAACTGGGCCGAGACCGAAAAGAACAACTCTTCCGTTTCCCAACAATTGAAACCGGTCGCACCGAAGTGGGTGGCGGCCGCGCACGCCTGCATTACACCCATGCAAAGCAATACTTGGGCCTAGACACGTTGCCCGGCAACCCTTGGGAGGGCGGATTCGTCGGGACCCAAATGACCCGACTTGATCGTAAAAAGACCTGGCTCGCCGATAACCGCGGAATCTTCACGTCGCTGGTTTACCCGCTGGCGAAGGCTTTGACCCATTTTAGATCACAATCTAACCGGACGTCCTATGCAATTCACAGACAAGGTGAGTGGGCGACGGTCGAGTTCTACTATCCGATCGTGGTCACTTCCGGTCCGCTATTCATGGTAGACGCCAGCAAGCAAGACATGGAAGCGGTTGAAACGCCTTGGGCAACGATGTCTCGCGAGATCAAATCAACCAAGGTCGACGGTCAATTCAACATCGACATCGTTACTGCACATGCGCTCGAGGGATACCTTGATCAACGCGTGAATGTCTTCGCTTCGGCTGTCGCCGCTGTTGCTGAGAATGATCCTCAACGCTTTGTTTCACACCAGGACTATGCGTTTGAGTCGAGAGGTCGTTGATACCTATCCGGCGCGGACTTATCGTTTCATCCACGCTAGGCGCTGCTGGACAGGAAATTCATACGGTACGCCCTCCGTCCTTTCAGTCGAGGATCCCTTTCCGGATGTTTCTGTGTTGAAGGTGGCACTTATGGCTCGAGCGGGCTCGGGTTAGGCAAGGTTTGATCGAGCAGTGCTTTGTGAATAGTGAAGTTACTGAGCAACTGGATTGCATCGTAGGACGCGTCATGTGCTAGCTCTTTGAGGAAGTCATTTCGTGGGCAAGCTGAAGCATGGGAAAGTGGGCGAGGAAACGTGTATCCGCGCCGATAACCGTGCCAACTTTTATTTATCGCCCATTCCCGGAGGACTAGGTGGCCCGACCATCAATTAGAGACGTTGCCGACGTCTCGCTCGAACTGCCCGCCGACTGCCATGCCTTGGAGGTCTCGGACCCGACAGCGCTCGTGCAAGTGCTCGGCTGGCTCAAGGCAACCAGTGGCAGTCACCATGTCCTATTTCGCGGTCAGGCCGCACTCCACGACGGAAGCTTGGCGCCCAGCGGATTACGGAGTCCTGGCGGTGGTGTCGTCGGGCCAAAGGGTCTTGCCAGCCACAACGCGGAGATGACCGCATACATAGATGCCCTCTGGAATGCTCCTTGCGAGTGCGCGGAAGTTCGGCGCTCATTCGCCGATGGTCATCTATGCACCGAGCGCTCGCCTGGACGCGGGCAGACGCTCATGCGAGGCATGCGCCGCGCAGTAACCGAGCCTCTTCTGCAGCACTACGGACTTCGCACACGCTGGGTTGACCTCGTAGACAATGTTTGGGTGGCCCTTTGGTTCGCTTGCCACGTGTACGTATCGACAGACGGCGGCAGATTTGCCTACCTGCGCCCACGCGCCTCCGAGCGAGGAGCTTTCGCTTACATTCTCGTCCTAGATTTGGGCGGACTCACCCCCACGGAAATTCCCGGTTATTGGCTGGGACCCGACACTAGACTTGTTGACCTTCGTTATGCTGCACCCAGCAACTATGTGCGACCTCATGCCCAACACGGTCTCCTCGTTGCACCTCGGGGCCCTTTGGCCCCTGAAGAGATGCGATCAGTATCGACGCGAGTCCGTGCCGTGATACGTATCGATCTCGATCTCGCGCGCGAGTGGCTGGGAGAGGGGCGAATGGTTAGTAGCTACGTCCTCTTTCCTCCAGCAGTACGGGACGAGGGCTACCGCAGGCTGCTGCGATACGCCCCCGAGCCACCTGAACGGCTTGGGGCCTTCACGTTCGTCGGGCCAGGCCACTAAGTTTCCTCGGAGGTTTCGTCTTCTGCATGACGTGAGAGTGCAAGACCCCCCCACGGCTTTCAGGTTGGGACGCATTCACGCGCGGGGTGTTTGCAACGGGTCCAGATGTTTCTCGATCACCGCGCAATTTTCCCGGCACTCACGAGCTTCACGGACTTCATTGCGATTTGGCTCAGGCGACAGATCTATTTGTCCCTTACCCGCCGGCGTTCGCTGCTCGCAGCGTCGTTCAGTGTTGAGGGGCCTTCCCGTCTCCAGCGGCGGGGCCGGCCCCGTATCTGGACCGATTCTCGATAAATTCAATGGTTGCGGACAGCCTGCAATAGCGGTTGCGCGCACCTGAGACTGTCGCCGAACCCCGCATCTATTCCGCAGATTCGAAGACAAGCGCCGAAACCAGCTGGTAGCAAAAAGCAACTCTGACCAGAGGTAATCGAAGATTCTGGTATCCCGCAGAAACCCCTGAAAGCGCCGTACTCTTACTCGAAAGGTCACCGGATCGACGCCGGTCGGAGCCACGCAAGCCCTCGGGTCAACCGAGGGTTTTACTGTGTCGTTTGGGGATGCCCTCAAATCACATGGCCCTGTAGCGCAGTTGGTTAGCGCGCCGCCCTGTCACGGCGGAGGTCGCGGGTTCAAGTCCCGTCAGGGTCGCCAGCTGCTAACCAACCGCCGGCCGCGCGGCCGTTCTAGGGACCTTTAGCCATCTGCTGGCGGTTTCACCAAGCGATCTCCGAGGTGTCATTGAGCGGGCTGCGGACGCTGGATTGGGTCAGCACTAGGTCATCAGCGTCATACACCGGAGCCGGGAATACCAGCCCTGTGCGTTCTTCTACTTCGGTGACAGCTACTTGATAGATCCTGAACTCATCCAACGCCATCAGCACCTGTAGCCGGTCAAGGTCCTGGGTGAGGAGGAACGCCCTCGCGGTGAGCTGTCCCGCCTGTTCGAAGAGGATGATTTTCCAGTATTCGACGGGGATCTGGTACCTCCGGTAGTGCTGGTCCTCATCCCGCAGGACGGGGCCGGCGAAGACGCTGCAGCGCAGGGCGTCGAGCTCCACGTCCTGGTAGAGGGCATTTTCCAGCCGGCCCCAAATGCCGGCTTGCCGGGATTGATTGAAGTCCTCCATCTGCGGGGTGATGTTGGTGAAGTAGAAGGAATCCTTATTGGCTTGCTGTGCCTCGGGGTGGGCCCCCAGGTGAGGTCGGCGCGGCGGGCCAGATGGCCACGGTCCAGCCGATTCTCCGAATAGAGTTCATTGCCGGCTTGGTACTGGTCGGGGATACGGGGGTCTTTGGTGAAGTTGATGCCGGTGCGCGAGAGCAGCTGCAGGTGGGTGCCATCGATGTTCCATCCGACCCAGCGGGCGAACTTGCGCGACCGGCTCAACACCAGGGAGGAGTGGGTGTAGTCGATGATGGGGGAGCCGTTTATTTGTACTAGATCTTCGGCAATGTCGGAGCGGTGGTCGGGCAGGTTGATGGGTGTGTCGAGGAAGTCGGTGTTGAATCCGGTGCGGGTGGCAGCTTCCCCAGACTCTAGATCAGTGCGCATGGGTTTTCCCTCCTTTGGGTCCTGCGTTGAATACCCATTCATTTGCTATCGTGGTCCTCCGATCTTGTACAGCGCAACGTCCACATCTCGCGCGGTCCACGCTGCTGCGTTGGAGTGCGCGAGGTGGCGCAGGTGTTCCACGATATCCATGTAGCGTGAATATTTTCCCTTGCCCGATGTGAGTGTGAGTCCCAATAGGTTTAGTCCGTGGTGTGCGCGGCGGTCGTACACCGCGAGGCGTTGTGGTGCAGCGGCGAGGAGGACCGCTGAGGCGAGGGCATCGCCGGTTTTGCATCCCGGGAGGGAACCGAGCGCACTGCGTGCAGCTCGTGCCGCTTCGGGGATCGAAAGGGACCGGTCGTTGGCGGCCAGATAAGCGTCACGGGTGAGCTCATGGACGCGTTGGTCTGGAACGTTCATCAGGTCCATCGCCCATCGAGTGTTTGCCTGGAGCCTTTTCCAGATGAGCAGTCCGCCGATTTCTACTTTCCCGATGCTCTGGTGCGTAGCGAAACGCTCGGCGACGTCGAAGAGCACCTCGTCATAGTTCGCTGTGGTGGACACGTGGTACTGGTGGTGCGCAGCTCGAAGCAGCATCCAGCGTTCAGAGTCATTTTGAGGTATCGGTCGAGTCATGCTCGCATCGTGGCATACTCAAGGTCTCGATAGGCGTCGGCGCACCGAGCGTGCTGTTTTTGGCTTCCTGAAACTAGGTGCCGATATCGAGGCTAACTAAAAGATCGAACTAGCGTTTCCGGGACATTTGCGGACTCCTTCTTCCAGACACTGCAGGAGTCGAAGTTCCTCTTTGAAGGTACTGGAATATTAAGTTGTCCCAGCGCACCGGTAAGATTCGGGTAGGTGCGCCTTGCAAATCCGCGGCCCCTGTGTTCGCTGTGATGTGCAAAGGTTTGTCATGAGACCGAAGCCAGGTGCTCGGTAGAAGGAGTTGCTTTGGTAAAGCTCAACCTCAAAGCTGTCGAGGAACGTGTCGCTCCCCTCGGAGGGCAAGAAACCTACACCCGCGATTTCATCTTCGACCTGCTGGCAGCTTATGGCAGAGCCCAGGGCAATATCACCCGGTTGCGCAATGGCTCTTTGAACGTTGCAGAAAATCCAGCGACTGAAGTGGCCCAGAAGAATGTGGTCTACTTCAAGGAAACCACCAAGGACCCTCTCACGGTCATTGAAGAACTCCGCACGTCACCGACAGTGGTGCGTTACAACACCCGGTTCGTCATCGTCACCGACTTCGCCGAACTGGTCGCAATCGATACCAAGACGAACGAGACTCTGATGATCCCCATCCGGGAGATCGATCAGCACTTCACGTTCTTCCTTCCCTGGGCCGGGATGGAAAAAGCCCAGTATGTCGCCGAAGCACACGCTGATGTCAAAGCCGCAGAACGCATGGGCAAACTCTTCGACGAGCTTCTCCAAGCAAACCCCGGACTGTTCGAGGATCCCACGGGGCGTCACGCGCTGAACACGTTCTTCACTCGGCTGCTGTTCTGCTTCTTCGCCGAAGACACCGGAATCTTCACTGAAAACCAGTTCACCAATGCTGTCGGGTCACATACCCAAACTGATGGTTCGGATGTTGCTGAATTCCTGACAGACTTGTTCACTGCCTTGGATACGCAGTTCGCTTCCGCGAAACCTGCTCACCTGGCAGCGTTCCCCTACGTCAATGGCCGGCTCTTCCAAATAACCGCAGAGCAGACCGTCCCTCAGTTCACCAAGAAAGCACGTGACCTGTTGCTTGAGGCCGGATCGTTGATCTGGCGGGAGATCAATCCCGATATTTTCGGGTCGATGTTCCAGGCCATTGTCACCCCTGGGAAGCGATCGAACCTGGGGCAGCATTACACCTCGGTACCGAACATCTTGAAAACCATTGAACCGCTGTTCATGGACGAGCTAAAGGAAAAATTCGGCAACGTGTACAACTCGGTGCCCCAGCTAGAGAAGCTCCTGGATCGAATCGGCGAGATCAAGATCTTCGATCCGGCCTGTGGGTCGGGGAACTTCCTGGTCATCGCTTACAAGCAATTACGCCAGTTAGAGCACGCCATCCTTGAACGCCTCGGTGACTTGAGCGTCAAATACCAGCGGATCTCTCTGGAGTCCCGGATCAATATTGAGAACTTCTACGGGATTGAGATCGACGACTTTGCTGTAGAGGTTGCGATCCTGTCGTTGTGGATTGCTAAGCATCAGATGAATGCTGAATTCTATGAGAAGTTTAATCTCAAGATTGAGTTGATTCCGTTGAAGGAAGCTGGGCAAATCGTTCAAGGTAATGCGATCTTGCTCGATTGGGAAATCGTCTGCCCTTTAGCCGAAGAAGCTGAAATCTACGTTCTTGGTAATCCGCCTTATTTGGGAAGTCGGAACCAGTCTGCTGCGCAGAAGAAAGAGCTCGCAACAGTTACCTCCAGGTATAAGAGTCTTGACTATGTATCCGCATGGGTTATCAAGGGCGCGGATTACGTTAGGCATTCTTCCGCGAAGTTAGCTTTTGTAACCACAAATTCGATAACACAAGGCGAACAAGTTGGAATCCTATGGCCCCAGGTTCTCGGCGCGGAACTGGAAATAGGTTATGCCCACACCTCGTTCAAGTGGTCCAATCACGCGAAAAACGCCGCTGGTGTTACCTGTGTTGTCATCGGTCTTCGCAATGCGACAACGGACGCGAAACATATTTACACCGGTGACCTACGGATCGATGCCAAGAGGATCAACCCGTATCTCGCAGAAGGGCCGGATGTCTGGATAACTCGTCGTAGCACACCGCTTTCTACAGTGATGCCTAAATTGGGATTTGGTTCGATGCCCAACGACGGCGGCAATCTCATACTCAGCGACGCGGAGAGGGAGGAGATTCTTTCTACGGTGCCTTGGCTTGACGGATATATTCGAAAATTCAACGGGTCCGATGAATTTATTAAAGGGAAGACAAGATGGTGCCTAGTTATCCCCGACGACGCAGTTGAGTCAGTCTCGCAGATTCAAACGATCAAGCAACGACTCGACGGGGTACGCGCGCATAGGGCTAAGAGCACTGAGAAATCGACACGTCTGATGCAAAATACGCCAAACCAATTCTATTTTTGGGCTCATCAGGATACAGACTCGATCATCCTTCCCGGACACTCATCAGAGAATCGCACATACATACCGATGGGTTATTTAGGCCCTGACACAGTGATTTCGAACGCTGCCTTTGCCGTGTACGACGCGGAGCCCTGGATCTTCGCGTTGCTAATGTCGAAAATTCACATGGCATGGGTGCGTGCCGTGGGCGGGCAGTTGGAGACCCGGATCAGGTATTCAAATACGATCGTTTACAACAACTTCCCGGTCCCGTCGTTGTCGGATTCGATGAAGGAGAAGCTGACGGTTGCGGCTCTGCGGGTGTTGGATGTGCGTGAGTATCACTGCGAGAAGACGCTGGCTGAGTTGTATGACCCGGATGTGATGCCCCAGGACCTCCGGGATGCGCACGCTGCGGTGGACGCACTCGTGGATTCGGTCTATTCCAAGAAGCCCTACGAGACGGACGAGCAGCGTCTGTCTGATTTGTTTGCCCTCTATGAGCAGATGAGTGCTGAAGAGGCAGCAAAAGCTCCGGTCAAGAAGTCTCGTGCGTCGAAGAAAGCAGTAGCCAAGTGAACGCGTTGAAGAAGCCAGTGAACATCGTCAACGTCTCCTACGCTCAGACGAAGGCGTCGGTGAATACTGATGCGTTGGGGATGCGTGAGATGCAGCAACGAGTGTTCGCGCAGCGGGAGGCTCAGCATTTGCTGGTGAAGGCTCCGCCGGCCTCGGGCAAGTCCCGTGCACTGATGTTCGTTGCCCTGGATAAGCTCTATAACCAGGGACGTAAGAAGGTTATCGTTGCGGTCCCTGAACGCTCGATCGGTGCGTCCTTCGCGTCGACGAACCTGACTAAGTTTGGTTTCTGGGCTGACTGGGAGATCAAGGACGAGCATAACCTGTGCGATGCTGGTTCGTCGGCGGGCAAGGTGGATGCGTTCATCAAGTTCCTTCAGGGTCCCGATGCGGTGTTGGTGTGCACTCATGCGACGCTGCGTTTCGCGTTCGAGAAACTCGCTCCCGAATCCTTTAATGGCACGGTGTTGGCGATTGATGAGTTCCATCATGTTTCCGCGGATACGGAGAACTCCCGACTGGGTGCGCTGCTGCGTGATGTGATGAACGGGTCGGACGTGCATATCGTCGCCATGACCGGCTCCTACTTCCGTGGGGATTCCGTGCCGGTGTTGTCACCGGAGGATGAAGCGAAGTTCACCCCGGTAACGTTCAACTACTATGACCAGCTCAACGGGTACGAGTACCTGCATTCCTTGGGCATCGGCCACCATTTCTACCAGGGCCGGTATACCGAGGCGATCGAGGAAGTCCTCGACCTGGATAAGAAAACGATCGTGCATATCCCGAACGTGAACTCGGGGGAGTCCACCAAGGACAAGATCGAAGAAGTCGGGTTCATCATCGATGCCATCGGGCAGGTTGAAAGCACCGATCCTGACACCGGGATTATTAGCGTGCGCCGTCGGGACACCGGTCGGATGGTGCGGGTGGCTGATTTGGTCGATGACACGGACCAGAAGAAGCGCGGCGATACCCTGCACTACCTGGCGCATACGGCTTCGAAGAATCGTGATGCGGTGGACATCATTATTGCGTTGGGTATGGCGAAGGAAGGGTTTGACTGGCCCTATGCCGAGCATGCCCTGACAGTCGGTTACCGGGCTTCGCTCACTGAGGTCATCCAGATCATTGGGCGGGTGACGCGTGATAGCGAGGGTAAGTCCCATGCCCAGTTCACTAACCTGATTGCCCAGCCTGATGCTGCTACCGATGAGGTGAAACTGTCGGTCAACAACATCTTGAAAGCGATTACTGCGTCGTTGCTGATGGAGCAGGTGTTGGCGCCGAACTTCACGTTCAAGACCAAGCGGGGCAAAGATGATGCACGGAAACCAGGCGAGTTGAAAATTATAGGGTTCAAGGAGCCTTCCACTGCGCGGGTGAAGCAGATCGTGACAACGGATCTGAACGATCTTAAGGCCACGATCCTGCAGGATGATACCTTTGCCAAGGCGGCCGCCGGCAGCCTGGACCCGGAAACGACGAACAAGGTCCTGATTCCGAAGATCATCCGTGAGAAATACCCGGATCTGACCGAAGCCCAGGTTGAGGAAGTCCGCCAGCAGGTCGTGGTTGACTCCGTGATCAAGAATGGTGAGGTGCGTGAGGTGGGGGACAAGCGCTTCATTAAGATGGCGGAGAAGTTCGTCAATATCGATGACATTGATATCAACCTGATCGATTCGGTCAATCCGTTCCAGCGGGCCTTTGAAGTGATGAGCAAATCGGTAACTCCGAATGTGCTGCGCATTATTTCGGATACCATCACCGCGACCCGGGTGGAGGTCACGGAGCAAGAAGCGTTGCAGCTGTGGCCGAAGATCAAAGCTTGGGTGAAGGTCAATGGGCGTAAGCCCGACGTGCGTAGCGAGGACCCGACGGAGAAACGATACGCTGAGGCGTTGCTGTTCTTGCAGCGGAAGAAGCAGCAGCATTTGGCGAACCAGCGAGCAACACAGGTGGGTAACGAAGCATGAGCGAACAAGAAGACGAGACCCCAGGGTTGGATGCCGCTGGGCCGGTGTTGGATATTCAGTCGCTGATCGATTCTGATCTTGATGGGCTGCTTGATACTCCTGAGAAGCCCAAGAAGATCACCGCTCAGGGGAGGTTGGAGCGCGCTTTTTTGGAGATCGTCGAGTTCAAGAAGGCTCATGGGCGTCTGCCTAGTTCCACGACCCGGGAGATTGCCGAGCGTAAGCTCGGTGCCCGGTTGGAAGGAATCTTGGCCAGTGAAGAGAAAATCTCTGCACTGAAGCCCCTGGATGATTTGGGGCTGCTTGAGTTCCCGGAAACACCGGAATCGTTGGACGAGTTGCTGAGCTCGGATGGGTTGGATCTGCTGGACGATGGTCTGGGGCTTCTCGACGTTTCCGATCTGCCGCAGCGACGCACTGCCGATGCTCCGGAATCGGTTGCCAAACGCAAGAAAGCTGTAAGGTTCGAAGCTTTTGAACCCTTGTTCAAAGCGAAGCATACTGAGCTATCCGAAGGTGCTTTTAAGCTAGTCCAGTTCCCAGGTGCGCACACGATCGACGCTGGAAAATTCTTTGTCCTCAACGGGGTCATGCTTTTCGTAGCTGAAGTAGGCGAGAGCACTGTGCATGAAGTTGGTGGTAAAGCACGCCAGAAGCAACGCTTGAGAGTCATCTTCGAAAATGGGACGGAATCTTCCATGTATCGACAGTCGCTGTCGATTCGTCTGCATGAAGGAGCTGGGCAAGCCGTGGTGCGCACCGGTCATGATGCCTCAGAGGTGGGGGATGCGGATCAGGAATCCGGTCACGTCTATGTGCTGCGCTCGTTAAGTACTGATCCGCAGGTGTCCTCGATCCAGAACCTGCACAAGATCGGGTTCAGCACTACGACGGTCGAAAAGCGCATCGCGAACGCGGCGGGAAGCCCCACGTACTTGATGGCTCCAGTGGAAATTGTGGCCGACTACCGGGCATATAACTTGCGTGCTTCGGCGTTAGAGCATCTTTTGCACCGAGTCTTCGCCTCAGTCCGCCTGGATATCACCCAGATCGATCGGGCGGGAAAGAACTACGACCCGTCCGAATGGTTTGTAGTGCCATTGAACGTGATCAACCAAGCGATCAGCATGATCATGTCCGGCGAGATCACCGACTACGTATATGATCCTGCCGTGCAGCGGCTTGTGGAGCGTTCCTAACATCGATCTCATCGGAAGGATCGTGGCATTGAGCTTGGAAACCAACCGCATCGTCGAAGAAAAGTCGAATTTGGAGATCGACTAAACTTCATCTGCAACATTTTGGAGAATGCTGTCGCGGCCGAAAACGGTCGTTTTGGGTCTGCTGATGGTTTGTTTGACACCAAGGTTTACGCTGCCAGAGCGACAGACTCGATCATTGTAGCCTCGAATTGGATCGGGGTCATTTTCCCCAAACCTTCAGCAGACCCTTCCCATCAGGAATGATCGTGCACCTCCTGCACTGTTCTATTAACAGATATTGTTGTAAACGACGGGGCTACGACCGCGCTGAACATCCTGCACCACGCTTAAGTTTTAAGAGCCCTTAGCCTCGATGGCCCGGGAGAAAACACACTTAAATACGTGAAGTCCCGAAAACATCCTCCGGGACTTCACGCTACGTTCAGTTATTATCGGTTTGAGTGTTTTGCTTTCTCTTGCCACGTGCCGAAACCGGGTCGCCCGGAATACCATATGAAGAATCCGGCAGCTGAGGTACCTCCGCCTAGAATAAACATCCACCAGGGGAACCCCGGAATATCGGGCTGTTCGCCGATGACGTTCAAGTCTTCTTCCGGCGTGGGCAGAACCCGCTGGCCAGTGACTAGAATGCGTTGGGTATTGATTCCCAATGGCGTGCAGGTCACCAACGTCACCAGGTCCTGGTATGGCACCTGTCTAAGAGATTCAGTTTGGTCAGGGTCCACCACCGTGGTACTCATAACTTGATAAGTGAGCACTTCGCCCATGACTTCAAGGCTGAAGGTATCGCCTTCGTGGACTTTATCCAGGTTGGAGAACATCGTGGCATGAGCCAGCCCGCGGTGTGCGGTGAGCACCGAATGCGTTCCCTCGCCACCCACTGGCAGGGAAGTCCCTTCCAAGTGTCCTGCCCCGACCTCCAATGTCGCATCCGAGGTGCCATGATATATGGGCAAATCCACATTGATGGTGGGGATGCGTAGACGGGCCATGATTCCGGTGCTGTCGGCTTGAAGCATTTTCCAGTACTCCATGGACTGGTCATTGCTTCTTCCCTCACCCTGGGGGATATTGGCGTTGGGCGCCAGCAGGGCTCCGGCCTGAAGTGCCTTGTTGTATTCCCTGGCTGATTTCAGCTGCTCGGCCACCGAAGGGCTGACGCCCTTTTGCACTTGAGAAGAATAGTTTTCGATCAGTTGGGACTGGCTGTATTGCGACACCCAGCTTGCCACCGAGGGATACATGAAGACCAAGAGGCCTAGCCATGCGGTCAAGGCGGTGAATACCAGGGGCCATTTAGCGCGCCAACGGCGCCCCACGGATTCCTGCCCGTGAGACGCCGTTGAATGGTTCTGGCTAGCTACGCTGCTTGGCACGCTTCATTACCAAGATTGTCGCCGCGAGACCGATGACCAACATGCTAGCGCCCCCGAGCATCAGCAACAGCTGTCCCTGGGCGCCGGTCAGTGGCAAGTCCGGCATGTCCTGCTTGGTATTGTCCAAGGTCAGGTCATAACCTGTGGTCCCTCCGATAGTCACCGCAACCGGCTTGAATGCGGCGTCCCCGGTCGGCAACACGTAGCCGGCCGGTGCTTTGACTTCCTGCACCACGTAGCAGCGGGTTGCAGCATTCACCGACGGGTTTTCACTGTCCGACACGAAGAGGCCGGGCACTGTCACCAGGCCATCAGTGGATGTGAAGACGGTTTCCCCGTTAACTGACACCGGTGAACCGGTGCTGGCTCGTTCAATGGAGCAGGTTCCGGCATAGGGTGCCGAAGCCTCGAAGATGCGGAATTCGGCTCCGTTCAGACCTGTACCTGTTTCGTTGGCATCTTGCTTGAACAGGCGCACATCGCCCCAGTGCGAAGTCACGACATTTGAGGGTGTGCTTGGTGGCACATTCGGGTTCTGCGGATCGAACGGATTGAACGGGTTCTGTGGATCCACCGGGACAGTGGGGACCACCGGTCCACCTGGGGTCAGGGGAGGAAGTTCCGGGTTTACCGGTGGTTGTGGACGCACTTCGTTCTCGGTGGTGAGGAACGCTTGGTTGAAGATCCGACCATCCTGCAGTCCGGTGTCTTGTACCTGGGTGAGGGAGGTGACGGTACCGGAGAATACTGTCACAAGGTCCTTGCCACCCTGGCTCTTCAGCCAGGTAAGTCCCGCCTGGTTGAACGAGACCATTAATACGTTGCGATCGCGCTTCACCGTGTAATAGGAAGAACTCACTGCAACACCGCCGATTTCCACGCTGTCCACGTCGGTGGGGCTCAGGCGCGTGTCCATCGGATCAGTCACCGTGTAGTTCAGGAACTGGGCATTATCGGCAATGCGCGGGATCCCGGTGGTGGTGGGGAACCGAAGCACAGTACCCAAACCGAGCTCGTGTGCGGAATCAACGGTCTTTGACACCGTGACGGCCTTGCCGTTCTTGGGGTAAGCGTGAACATCGTAGATCCAGCCGTCGCTATTGGTCGGTGCCCCGGCCTGGTTGTCCGGGAAGGGGACTGTCACGATGAAGGGGTTCGCCTGCTCATTGATGTTGGCAGCAGCGGTAGCCCCGGTTTCACATACCAGATAGGCTGCTACAGGAAGTGCACCCAGCGTGGAAATGCCCTGGGCGTTGGTAACACCAAATGCACGCCCCGCACCGAGCGTCTGACCCTCCAGAGTCGGAGTGCCGGAAACATTCAACGCAGGGCACGTGGCACTGGCCAAGGGGTCGATCGAGCTCAGGGTGTCCCATGCCGTGGGATCCTGTAGGTTCAACGAGCTAACAGGGTAAGCCGTAAAAGTCACCCCGGCAATCGGGTTGGCCAATGTTGAACCGTTGCCCTCAGGATCTGCGATGACAGGGCTGTTGGTGCCCTGGTGTTCGTGCTTGTGGATGGTGATCGATCCGGTTTTGGCGAAGTCAATGTCTCCATTGACCGGCGATGCTGAAGCCGGGGAAACAATGGCCAGGGAGCCGATAGCAGTCACCCCAAGCATGGCGGCTAGGCGGGTGCCCCATCGGGGGCGGCGATTCTCAGTCACAAGAGATTCCTTTCACGGTGCGTATCTGTGATGTTGAGGTAGTTGAAGGCAGTATTTCGGTAGAAATCTGCCCGGTGGGATGAACCTTAGGATTGTCCGTGGCGACGGTTCCGTCGCAGAAAATACCACAGAAAACCCATGGACATAGCCACTAGTGCGCCGCCCCCGAGCAAGAACATGTCCGAACTCAATCCACCGGTAAACGGCAGGCTGGGAACTGTCTGCTGTCGGTTGACAAAGGGATCGGCAAACTCGTATTTCAGGTTCTGCACGGTGATTTGGAAGCTGTGAGGTGTTTGGTCACGGACATACCCAGCCGGAGATTTTTGTTCCACGAGGGTGTATTTACCCTGTTCCAGCTCCCCGATTTCTAGGAAGCCGGGGCGCGGATCCCTATCGGAGAATACGGAACTTGGGCAAGGTAGTTCCGTGCAGTCCACTACGACGGTGTTGCGAGGTACGCTGGGACCGCTGAGCGACCATGTGGATCCTGAGAGGTGAACCCGTTGAGGTCCTGTTCCTTCATTGACCTTTTGCCAGAGAGCGGATCCGGCGATCGGCTTGTTCTGGAAAGTGCACTCCACACGGTTGCCCGGTCCAAGATTGTCGATAGCAACTCTTTCAGAAGTGATTTTCACAGTCCGCACGGCTCCCCTCGGTGGTGTAATCCTGCATACGCCACCGGCCACTTCGTAGCCTGGCTGTTGGGTCTCGGACACTGTCAGGTTCGTGGTGGTCCGGGAAGTTGGGTAGCGAATCCCCCATGGTGAACCCAGGGAACCACTTGCGACGGTGCGCTTGGTGGCCGGGTCGGTTTCGTTGCTGGGGAAGACTGCGCCACCGGTACCGCCAGCAATTTCCGCACTGATTTCCCACCCGGAGCCCGGTGCAGGATTCTGCCCACGAACATCAAGTAATTCCTTGGTCACCATAATGGTGGTGTCAAAGACTGGCTCGTTCACGATTGTGCATGAGAGGACCTGTCCGCCCTTGCCAGCAGGAACGGAGGGCAGCGTCGCCTGACGCAAATTGCCGCTCACGTTTAGGACCCCATCGGCAAAGACCTCAGTGGAATCACTCCATCGGCAGGTATAGCTAGAAATATAGGTATCAAGGTTGGAAGTCCCGGCAGCTGATTCACGGATGGTGTACTGCTCGCCCACGGTGACCACGGCCGGTCCGGCAACCTGTGATTGTACACCAGTGGTGGTTCCGGTCGTGGTGAATTGCTGCACCGCATCAGTCCTCCCTGTGGCATAAATACCGAGCGTGAATTGATCTGACGCGGCACTGCGGTCGGCGACGTCTTTTTGCAATCGCATGGTTGGCGGCAGACCACAAGATGCTAGGTCAACAATATTTGCCTGAGTTACCGGGTCACCGATGAGTGCGCCGGTGCTGGGGTTTAGGCGGTTGTACCCGGCACTGTTGGATACAAATAGCTCACCGTTGGCGTCGAATGCCATGCCGTTAAACACCTGCGTGGTGGAACCCGTAAGCGTTGACAACCTGACAGCTGTGGTGTTGGTCGTGATGCTAGAGGGCATGGTGCGTGGCAGCTGGGCAGAATCCAGGCGTGCCAGCACCGTCGTGTTGTTCACCGAATTGGTTCCGCCCGGACTCCACACCATGTAGAGATTTCCTCGAGCATCAAAGGTCAAATCTCCATTGTTGGAAGTGACATTATAGCTATTGGGGACTTGGATGCTTCCTGCCTGCCAGTAAGTCGTTCCACCGGCGTAGGCATAGATCAACAGTGTCGCGGGCGCTCCAGGAGCATAGCCGCCGAAGTAGTAGATGCCGGTGGTTGGATCAACTGCTCCGGAGACGGTCGAAGGCACGTTAACGCTTCCGGTTTGCCCGGTCGCCCGGCTCAACCCGGCGATTGTCGTCGCTGCGGCACTTCCTGCGGACCATTTTGCAATGTTCACCGTGCTTCCGCTGCCGCCGGCAACGAAAGCCTCGGTGCCATCGAGATTGATCGCAAACGCGTTGCTGACCCCGGCAGGGACCGTAAACATTGTGGTTCCGACACCGGTGGCTGAAATTTGTGAGACACGGTTGGCATTGTTATTCACGGCGTAAACCGTCCCTGGTGTGCAGATAAGTCCCGAAGCAGGCTTAACCCGAGTGTTCATCGTGCAGCCCAACGTTTGACCACTGCGCTCCCCCGGGATCGCCGCGAGCATGGTTTGCATCCGGTTGTTGGCTCCCAGAGTCAAGGCACCACGAGAATAGAGCGCATTATCGCCACTCCATCGGCATTCGTAGGTCACCGTGTAATCGCCCATGACCGAGGAGCTCCCGGGAGCCATCCGCTGGGAAATCGTGTAGTTTTTCCCAACTTCCGCCACAATGGGTCCGGCGAATCCGGGCTGAATTCCCGTAGTGGCACCCGTGGTGGTGCCCGACCCTGCAACCGTGGTTTGGCTGCTTGCCAGAAGTTCTAGGATGAACTGGTCGTTAGGGTTCTTTCGGGTGCTCTGCAGATTGGTACGCAATTCCAACTTGGGCTGAAGCTGCTGCTTTGCGGTATTCGTCACAACACAGTTCAGCGTCATGCCTTCATTGGCCGCAGGGATCTCCGGCAGCGTCCGTTGTGCTCGTCCGCTGCGGCTGTTGTAGCTCAGTGTCCCGGTGGCAAAAGGTTCGCCAGCCTGCCCCGCCCAGCTGCACTGGTAGGAGGCCTCGTAGTCGCCAAGGCTTGCTCCACTGACACCTACCTCGCCCAGGGTGTAGACGGTGCCAACCGTAATACCGAGTGGTCCAGCACTCTGTTTCTGGATGCCCAGGGTACTGCCCACTGTGGTGGCACTGGTGAGATCATCGGTGCTTCCTGAGATGCGGAGGTCGAACTTGAACTGGTCGGTTCCTTGAGCTCGGCTTTTGATATTTTTTTGTAAGACGATGCTGGTGGAAACCCCGCAACTAGCCAGGTCGCTACCGACGAATCCGGTTTTGGTGACCATTCCGGTGACCTGACCGGTCGCACGGTTCAGCGACCCAATGGTTGTATCGGTACCATCGGACCCCTGAACAAAAGTTCCTCCCAGAGAGCCGGTGGCCAAGCCGTTCAACGACATCCCTTCCATCCCATGAATGGTCGAGAGAAGCCCGGCAGATACTGTGGGGGATCCCGCAGTAGTAGGGATCTCGGTGGAGGGCACTGAGGCTAAGAACGCCGAATCGCCTGTTTCCGAGCTCCAGAGCAATGAGAGGTCTCCCCGCGAGTCGAAAACGAGGTCGCCTATTCCGGAAGATGTCGCTGCGGTGGGCATCTTAACCCGCGCGACCTGGCCCACCAGGGAGTTTGCAGCCAGGTCGTAGGCGTACAATTCGTAAAAAGTCGTGCCTTGGGCCTGCATGTACCCACCGAAGTAGTAGTGCGTGTTGGTGGCATTGATCGCGCCACCGCTCACCTTCGCGAAGGCGACCTTAACGGAGGAAAGCTGTTCGGAGCCGCCGGACTGTCCGCTCATCCGTTGGATGTTAACTGACTGCCCTACTTGAGAGGCAGCATAGGCGTGTGTCCCTGTCTTGGTGACCGCCAGGGCATCGAGTGGCGCGTCCCTGAAGGAGCCCGTTGCATCATCGGAAATGGCACGTTGGGTCGAAACACCGTGGACGCTACCGACCTGGGAAATGGTGTAGACCCCCGCAGTGCAGTAGTTGCCACCGATCACACTTCGGGGGGCAAAGTTTATTTCTTCGGGCTCGGAGGAACTTGAAGGTGTCAGGGACACGACCGGTGGCTCGGATTCACTGGGATCCTGGATCGCCGTGGGAGCAGGTGCTTCCGTGGGTCCGGGTGCTGCTGAACTCTTAGGAACTCCCGACGTAGATGGGGATGTCATAGGTGAGGATTCCACCCCAGTAGGGGAGGTTTCTGCAGGTTTAGTGGTACTTGGTGTTCCGGGTGAAGCAGCCGGTGCTTCGGTGGCACTCGGGGTTGACTCAACAAAACCCGAGGACTCGGGTGATCCGGAACCGCTGCTCGAGTTTTCAGGAGATTCCGTGGATGCGTTCGATAACCCACTTCTCCCGGTTGGAGCGGCAATTTCCGATGCTGCCGCGACGGATGGCGTCAGCACCAATGCCGCAATTACAGCTCCGGCAAGGCTGCGTCTGATACGCGTTGCCCATCGTGCAGGAGATAGTTTTATTTCCTGGCTTGAACTCTGTCGTCCGTCATGTGACGCACCCGCGGAAGCGTTTGGATGCAAGGTTTTTCTCCTGAGAAGGGGAATATGTGAGTACCGTTTTCGAATCCCAAAGGCAATCGTTGATTCTGATCATAGCTGTTCCGGACAGCACCTATGTGTTAAACCACAGTCGATAGCCCAATGAGCAGCGTTATCTCGGCAGGAGCCAACACACTTCTCTAGCGGAACACTTTGAGCTCATTAATTGTCTCAGACTGAAGCGATCCTCCAAATCAAATACATGTATGCCGAAAACTTAAATACATGGACCGATTGCTGGCCGGTGTCGGCCACGCGGAAACAATCCCTCGCAAACGACCGAAATCTCCTTATGTTCCCTTCGCAAGGTCAACGGGCATGGCTCTATAGCAACTTGATGCTTTTGAGTACCAAACTGCCAAAAATCAGCTCATCACCGTATATCAACTCATTAATGGTGCCAGCAGATTCGAGGTTGGCTCCCGAGCGTTCCAACGCCACGAAAACAGCCAGGATGCTCAAGAAGTACTCGTGCATGCCATCGATGTATACGGGGCTCCGCCCGAACCAGGTGCTAAAAAAGCGAAGAACCGAACGGTGCGTTTTTATCTGTCAGTAGACCGTTTGCGAAGAGGTAGATGGAGAATTCGGTTTCAGCCGAAAGATTGAAACCGAATTGCCCATCCTCTGAAAAATCCTGTTCGGATTCTGACCCCCTTATAACTTACTGGGCAACATGCAACTACGGAAGCTCTTTGATTCTGCGGTAAAGCGTAGCCCTCGACATCCCCATATCCTTGGCGACCTGCGTAGCTGGTTCGCCGGCCTGAATGAGTTTTGCTGCAGTGCGGATCTGCGATTCTGTGAAGGTCTGGCGTCGGCCGCCGAGGTCGCCGCCAGTGGTGCGGCGTTTGGTGACGGAGTCGGTGATGCGTTCGCGTTTGATCTCCAACTCCATTTGGGCCAGGGCTGCCATAACGGTGAAGACCATGGCGCCCATGGGGGTTTTGGTGTCTACGTCGCCGCCGCCGAGGTTCAGCACCCGTAGTCCGATATTGCGCTCACGAAGTTCTTGGGCGAGGTCGAGCATTTTCTGGGTGGATCGTCCGAGCCGGTCCAGGGTAGTGATCACGAGGGTGTCATCCGGATGCAGGGCGGTCAGTGCTTTATCCAGTCCTGGGCGTTTGGCGAGTGCTCCGGATTGGCCATGGTCGATATAGAGGTCATCACGGCGGACCCCGGCTGCAAGAAGATCCTGGATTTGTCGGTCGGCATCTTGGGCTTTGGTGGATACGCGGGCGTAGCCGATCAGTTTGGTCATCGGTCCTTCAGGAAGTGTCTCGCAACTAATGGTGTTGACATGATTTTACGTCATTGGTTGCGACACATAGTTGCGAGAATTTTGGACCATTGAGTTCCCGCGGATTTTTCATCAGGAGCGTGGTGCGTGGTGAGACGTCTTGCAACCTATGGGTTGAGATGAACTGGAGCTGCCGTATGAGTGTGGGGTGAACTAAGAGCACATACCACCGTCGTTGCCGGGGTATGCGCTCTTAGGCTATGGCCTCTAGGTAGTTTTGAGGTTTTGCGTTAGTTGACGGGGTAGTGCGTTTGGTTCATGACCGTGAATTTGCTGTCGAAAGGCAAATGCATAGGGGCTAATGTAGGTCCGTCCCAGCAGAACATGCGTCCAATGGAGCGTTCATGTTTGAGGTCGATGACGACGAATGATTCAACGGGCATGACGGTTTCGCTCCAGTAGAGCAGTACGACGTCGTCGGCGAGCTCGAAGACCCGGATGGGATCAACGTCGCCCAGCCCGCTTTCTGCTCCTTCGATGCAGTACCAGACGAAGGTGCCGGTGTTGAGGTAGATGTGTTCGTAGCGTTCTGTGGGGCTGTAACGGTAAAAGATTCGCTTGCCGACCAGTTCTTCGCTTTCGGCGCGTGGTTCGATGTCGCCGGTACCTGAGATGCGTCCGGAGAGGAACTCGGTGTGCATGCGGACTTCACCGTTGCGGTTGACGAAGGATGAGTCGGCGACGGTGACTTTGCCGTCGGCGCGATTGATGATCATCGTAACGTCGTGGGTGTTGGTCCCTTCGCCTTTGAGGAAGTCCACGTAGAAGATTTCTTCGCGTACTTCTACCGCTCGATAGGGGTGTGTGGCGGTCATTCCAGTGTTCTCGCCAGTGGTGATGGTCCAGGTAACGTGATTGTTTTCGAATGAATGGGTGATCGTCCATCCGTTGTTGAAGTTGATAGTTAGGGGGTTTTGTTCGAGCTTGTGGGTAGGTGGAAGGTCGGGGCTTCCGAAGCCTTCGAGCATTGCGGTGACAGCTGGCCATTGTTCTTGTGGGACATAGCCTTGGGGGGTGTGCTGGTTCAGGGACATGCCGTATTTCCGTTCGGGTTGTTGGGTTTTTAGATGGGGATTGTGGGAACTAAATTCCCGAGTCTTGGTAGTTGATCTGTGGTTTTCGGATGGTGATGACCAGGCCCAGGAAGAATGCTGCCGGGATGAGTAGCAGTAGCCATTTGGCGATTCCGCCGGCCCCGCCTAGGAGCGCATCGTAGTTTGTAATGGCCAGGTATCCGATGAGTAAGAAGGCGATGCTGGACAAGACGGGGGCGATTTTTGTGGCCCAGAGGTTCTCTCCTGGCTGATGGCGTGCGAAGTAGATGATGATGGCCACCGAGGTGAGGATCAAGATGGTGATGAATCCGGCGGTGCCCAGCGCTACGAGCCATGCGAAGACAGTAGTAATGGGATCAGCTCCCAGCGCGAGGAAGATGGAGATGATGAGAAGTACTCCGAGCCCATTGATTAGCGCCGCGGTGGATGGGGCGCCGCGATGATTGGTATGTGAAAGTTTTGCGGGAAGTGTTCCTGCTCGTCCTAATGCGAAGAGGTAGCGGGAGAACATGTTGGAGAGCCCTAGCAACATAGCGATGAAACTTGTGACGACAAGAATTTGCATGGCCGTGCTGAGCCAGGAGCCAGCGTTAGTTTCTGCCAGTGCGAAGACAAGGCCCGCTGGATTGTCCGAGGCTGCTGATTGAATGTTGTCGATGCCGATGGATCCGCTAATGGCCCATGTGGAGAAGGCATAAAAGACTCCCACGAATCCGATAACGAGGTAGAGGGCGCGGGGGATGGTTCGACGCGGATTGACTGCTTCTTCGGCAAATACCACCGTGGCTTCGAAGCTGGTGAAGCAGGTAAAAGCGAAAAGCAACGAGATTCCTATACCGGGACCCAAAACTGACTGCGTGGTGAAGCCGTTGAAGGTGAAGATTCCCCAACCATGTTGAACAATCAGGGAAATGATTAAGGCGGCGATTACCAAGGTCTCACCGACAATGAGTACTCCCAGGACTTTGAGGCTTGCATCAACACCGCGAATTGTCAGGGCGGTGGTGAGCGTTAGCGCTACCACAATCCAGAGGTACACCGGTATGCTCGGCCCGCCTAAACCAGTGACAAGTTGCTGGGCGAAAGCGCCGAATTGTGCCCAAAGACCAGATTGCAGGGACAGATAGGTCAGCACGGCGATACCAGCGGCTCCGGTTGCCCACCGCGAACCCAGCCCTTTCGCGATATATGCAACGAATCCAGCTGCATTCGTGATTTCTCGGCTCATTCTGAGATAGCCCACCGAGAAAAGCGCAATGAGTAAGGCAGCAATGGCGTATACGACCGGTGTTCCAGGGCCACTGGCTGAGAAGATCACAGGGCTCGCCCCGACGACTGCAGCGATGGGGGCCGCTGCGGCTATGACGAAGAATGCGATAGCTAAGACACCGAGGCGATCTGCCTTGAGCTTCGAGCGTCCTGAGGAGTGGAGCTCGGGTGCAGAGGATTTGCGTTCCATGGAGAAGCCCTTTCGAAGTCGTATTCATATCAAGGGCTGCCAGGCTGGAAAGTTTGAGTGTGCCGATGATCAGTCAGCGGCAGAAGTCCAGGAGCGTTGCCTTGTGCGATACATCACTTAGAAACTGTACAGCTGTCTAGTTTGAAGCGTCAAGAGGAACGCGGCAGCTTCGAAATTTTCAGCGCAGAACTCCTAGACTGAGGTTTATGAGTGCTACGAAGGACCGCCTGTCCTATGGCGAAGGTCGAGAGGCGCTAATGCATGCCGTCATGCATATAGTGGCAATGAAAGGGCTCCGGGGGGTGACCTACCGTGCGGTTGCTGCCCAGGCGGGCGTAAACCACAATCTGATTGCGCACCACTTCGGAACGTTGGAGGCTTTGCTCACCGCAACAATGGAGCAAGCGGTAGACGGGGCGATTAGGAATACCGAATTGGCGCTTTTCGCCGATTTAGATGAGCGATATGCAGATGTTCTGATCGCCTCGGTCTCCAGTGAACCTGAGGTCCACCTCTTTCAGTTTGAGATGCTCCTGGAAGCTCGTAGACGTCCCGATCTTCGAGATCCCATGAGGCGCCTATATGAAAATTACGTCGACTCTGTGCAGGCGGCTTTGCAAGCTCGCGGTGTACCGTTAGGTCATGATCTTAGTACCGCGATTTTTGCGGCCTTGGATGGGCTCATGTTGCAATTTCTCACGATTGGGAATCCGGAGCACATCAGAATAGCTGTCATCACTTTGGGGAAAATGGTGGCTTCGGTTTCAAAGCAGGGGCAATCTGAGGCGCATTAAAAGTGCCGACCACCCTTCTAGTGGTACGACCCGGAGCGATTTGATCGGTACAGACACTGGGCTTCAAGGCTCTGCCCCTGGGTGCTAGTTGCTGGAACTTTGGGAAGATTGGGCTCAGTGGCAGATGGAAAATCGCCGAGCGCCTTCGCTACTTTCTCTGAAGTGCCCGGTAGACGGTGCTTCGGCTGACGCCGAGTACTTCACCGATTTGCGCGACGGTCATGTCGCGCTGTTCATAGAGTCTTTTGGCGGTGCGCAGTTTGTCGGGGGAGAGGGACGAGGGGCGGCCTCCGGTGCGACCACGGGCGCGCGCGGCGGCTAGGCCGGCGTTGGTGCGTTCGCGGATGAGGTCTCGTTCGAATTCGGCGAGGGAAGCGAAGATGTTGAACACGAGTCGGCCGCCGGAGGAACTGGTGTCGATATTCTCCTGCAGGGATTTGAAATCGACACCTTGTTGCTGCAACGCGTCCATGTGGTTAATCAGGTGACGGATAGACCGCCCCAGTCGATCTAGCCGCCAGACCACAAGAGTGTCCCCGGGGCGAATCTGGTCCAGGAGCTTATCGAGCTCTGGCCGTGATTCGAGAACGCCGGAGGCAGTGTCTGTGAAGATGCGATAGCAACCGGCTTTGGTGAGTGCATCGAGTTGGAGTTGTGCGTCTTGGTCGCCGGTGGAGACTCTGGCGTATCCGAGGAGGTGTCCCATGGATCTAAATGTATCAATACTTGTGGGACGGTCATTGTTTTGACGCATAGTTTGTGAAACTGAGTTCTGCGACATATCGCATTTAAAAATCTGTTGAGTTTTCGACCTTCAGAATTTTTCGGTGAAGCCGACGCACGAGTGTGTCATAAACGACCGTATCTGACCCGGTTTATTCACTAATTGATCTCTAGGCGGTACCCCATGCCCGGGGAGGTCAGCAGGTGCACCGGGTTCGCCGGGTCGGCCTCGATCTTGCGGCGCAGCTGGGAAATGTATAGCCGCAGGTAGCCGGTGTCCGCGACGTGCTCCGAACCCCAGATCTCGGTGAGCAGCATCTGCCTGGTGACCAGCTTGCCCTCGTTGCGCGCGAGGATTTCCAGTACCTTCCATTCGGTGGGGGTCATGCGGATTTCAGCGCCGTGTTCGTCCAGCACCCGCTTGCTGCTCAGGTCCACGACGACCTTGCCCAGGCGCAGCACTGCCTGGGTTTCCACCGCGCCGTGCCTCCGGCCCAGGGCCCGCAGCCGGGCGAGCAGCTCGTCGATGTCGAAGGGCTTGGTCAGGTAGTCGTCCGCCCCGGCATCCAGCGCCTGCACCTTGTCCACCGCGTCGGTGCGCCCGGAAACCACCAGGATCGGCGCCCGGCTCCAGCCGCGGATGCCGGCGATCAGCTCCAGCCCGGTCAGCCCCGGCATACCCAGGTCGATCACGTACAGGTCCGGACGGTGCTCGATGGCCAGGTTCAGCGCGTCGGCCCCGTTGGCCGCGCCGAGCGCCTGGTAGCCGCGGGCGCGCAGGATCACGTGCAGCGCCCGCAGGATCTGCGGGTCGTCGTCCGCAATCAAAATCTTCATCAGCCGTCCTTCTGCGTGGCGGAAACCAACAGGTCAACCACCATGGTCAGCCCGCCGCCGGGGGTGTCTTCAGCGTACAGCGCCCCGCCCATGCCTTCGATGAATCCCTTGGCCACCGCCAGCCCGAGCCCCAGCCCTGTCTGGTTGTCGGTGTCGCCCAAGCGCTGGAAGGGCAGGAACATGGTCTTCTTGCGGCCCTCGTCCACCCCGGGCCCGCTGTCAGCGACGCGGATCTGCACGGTATCCCCCAGCGCGCTGCTGCCCACCAGCACCGGCTTGCCGGCATTGAAGCGCAGCGCATTGGCCAGCACGTTCACCAGCGCGCGCTGCAGCAGCACCGGGTCGGCGTCCACTGCCGGCAGGTCCGCGTCCAGGTCCAGCTGGATCTGCGCCGGGCCGGCGCCCAGCTCGTCCAGCGAGGCCAGGATGACCTCGTCCACGTAGATCCGCTGAGGATGCACTGCCAGCGCTCCGGCCTGCAGCCGGGACACATCCAGCAGGTCGGTCACCAGCTCGGCCAGCGCATGCAGGGACTGGTCGGCGGTGCTGAGCAGTTCGCCGCGGTCCTCCTCGGAGAACTGGATGTCGGTGGCCTTCAGGCTGCCCACCGCGGCCATCGCGGCGGCCAGCGGGCGGCGCAGGTCGTGGCTGACCGCCGAGAGCAGGGCCGAGCGCACCCGGTCGGTTTCGGCCAGCGGCTCCAGCTGGCTGGCGGTGTCCTCTAGTGCGCGTAGTTCGCGCAGCGCCGCGAGCTGCGCGGTGACCACCTGAAGCAGCCGGCGCCCGGTGTTCGGCACCGATCCGTACAGTTCCAATACCGCGGCGTCGTCCACGCTCAGAACTTGGTCCGGGGCGCCGTCGGCGGCGCCCACGAGATCGATTTCGCGGCCCGCGTCCACCAGCCGCGCGGCTTTGAGGCCGAAGGCCTCGCGGGTGCGCTCGAGCAGGGCGTGCTGCGCGTCCTGGCCGCGCAGCACGTTGCCTGCCACGGCCTGCAGCATTTGCGATTCGCTGGCCGAGCGGCGCGCGTTGCGGGTCTGCCGGGCGGCCAGGTCCACCACGTAGGATGTGATCAGCCCGGTGAGCACATAAAGCCCCAGGGTCAGCACGTGCACCGGCTCATAAACTGTGACGGTGTACAGCGGCTCGATGAAAAAGAAGTTCAGGCTGACCCCGGAGCCGATCGCGGTGCACAGCGCCGGCCACTTGCCGCCGGCGACCGCGGCCAGGGTGACCAGCAGCTGGTAGCCCAGGGCGGCCGCGCTGAGCGTGTCGGTGCTGAAGAATGCGGTCAGCAGCATGGTCAGCAGCGGCCCTCCGACCAGCGCCACCGCGAAACCCAGCAGCCGGCGGCGCAGCGACAGCGGCGGGCCGGGCCGCGGCAGCACCCGGTGGCCGTGGGCCGCGGCGTGGCTGACGATGTGCACGTCGATGTCCCCGGCGGCGCGGATGATGCCGGCGCCCATGCCCTCGCCGGTGAACAGCGCCTGCAGCCGGCTGCGCCGGGATTGGCCGATGACCACCTGGCTGGCGTTGACCTCCCGGGCGAATTCCAGCAGCGCCGCGGGGATGTCCTCCCCCACGACCTGGTGGTAGCTGCCGCCCAGCGACTCGGCGAGCAGGCGCTGGGCGCCGAGCTCGTGCGGGTCGCTGCGCCGCAGCCCGTCCTGGGTGCTCACATGCACCACGATCAGCGTGCCTCCGGCGGAGCGGGCGGCGATGCGTGCGCCGCGGCGGATCAGCGCTTGGCCCTCGGGTCCGCCGGAGAGCGAGACCAGCACGTTCTCGCGCGCCTGCCAGGAGCTGTCGATGCCGTGCAGCCGCCGGTAGTCAAGCAGCGCGTGGTCCACCTCGTCGGCCATCCACAGCAGGGTCAGCTCGCGCAGCGCGGTCAGGTTGCCCAGCCGGAAGTAGTTGGACATGGCCGCGTCGATGCGCTCGGCCGGGTAGACCGAGCCCTCGGCCAGCCGGCCGCGCAGCGCCTGCGGGGCCAGGTCCACCACCTCGATCTCATCGGCCGCGCGCAGCACCGCATCGGGCAGGGTCTCGCGCTGGCTGACCCCGGTGATCTTCTCGATCACGTCGTTCAGCGAATCCACGTGCTGGATGTTCACCGTGCTCAGCACGTCGATCCCCGCCTCCAGCAGCCGCTGCACGTCCTGGTAGCGCTTGGCGTTGCGGCAGCCGGCCGGGTTCGAATGGGCCAGCTCGTCCACCAGCGCCACCTCGGGGCGGCGGGCCAGCACCGCGTCGGTGTCCATTTCCGTGAGCGTCATCCCGCGGTGCTCGACCTCTTGGCGCTCGACGATTTCCAGCCCGCCCAGCATGCGCTCGGTCTCGGTGCGACCGTGGGTTTCTGCCAGCGCCACCACCACGTCCCGGCCCTCCGCCGCCAGCCGGTGCCCCTCGCGGAACATGGCGTAGCTCTTGCCCACCCCGGGGGCCGCCCCTAGGAACACCTTCAATCGGCCGGCAGCGCCCACGCGGCTACTCCTTGATCGCATCCAGCTGGAGATTCAGCTCCAGCACATTCACCCTGCCCGCGCCCAGGAACCCCGCATCCGGGCCCTTGGTCAGGCTGTGCACCAATTCTTGCACCTGCGCCGGGTTCAGCGCGCGCGCCGCCGCCACCCGGTTGACCTGCAGCTGCGCGTAGTCAGGGCTGATGTCCGGGTCCAGCCCGGAGAAGGAGGCGGTCACCGCGTCGGCCGGGACCTGCGCCGCGGGCACGCCGTTGAATTGCGCGATCTGTGCGCGGCGCTCGGTGATCTGCTTGGTCAGCTCCGGGTGGTTCGGACCGAGGTTGCTGCCGCCGGAGGCCAGCGCGTCGAAGTCCCCGGCCGAGGACCGCGGCTGGAAGTAGCGCGGGTCCGGGGAGCCGTCGGGCTTCAGGTACGCCTGGCCGATCAGGGCCGAGCCCACCGTTTGCCCGTGGTGCTCCAGCAGCGAACCGTTGGCCTGCGCCGGGAACACCACCTGTCCGGCGGCCGTCACCACCAGCGGGTAGGCGACACCCAGCAGCGCCACCAGCAGCGCCGTGGCGCGCGCCGCGGTCCACAACTGGCGCAGGATCGAGGTTGAAAGCTTCATGTCGTTCTCCTTCGTTGAAGTGCTAGAGGCCCGGCAGCCAGGAGATCAGCAGGTCGATCAGCTTGATCCCGATGAACGGGGCGATCACCCCGCCCAGGCCGTAGATCCACAGGTTGCGGGTGAGCATGCGCGAGGGGCTCATCGGCCGGTAGCGCACCCCGCGCAGGGCCAGCGGGATCAGCCCGATGATCACCAGCGCGTTGAAGATCACCGCAGAGAGGATGGCCGAGGAGGCCGAGTGCAGGCCCATGATGTTCAGCGCGCCCAGCCCCGGGTAGAACACCGTGAACATCGCCGGGATGATCGCGAAGTACTTGGCCAGGTCGTTGGCGATGGAGAACGTGGTCAGCGCCCCGCGGGTGATCAGCAGCTGCTTGCCGATGCGCACCACGTCGATCAGCTTGGTGGGGTCCGAATCCAGGTCCACCATGTTGCCCGCCTCCTTGGCCGCCGCGGTGCCGGAGTTCATCGCCAGCCCGACGTCCGCCTGGGCCAGCGCCGGTGCGTCGTTCGTGCCGTCGCCGGTCATCGCCACCAGGTGGCCGCCGTCCTGCTCGCGGCGGATCAGCGCCAGCTTCTCCTCCGGGGTGGCTTCGGCCAGGAGGTCGTCGACGCCTGCCTTGCGGGCGATCGCCGCCGCGGTGAGCGGATTGTCGCCGGTGACCATCACGGTGCGGATGCCCATGGCGCGCAGCTGCTCGAAGCGCTCAACCAGCCCGTCCTTGATGACGTCCTCCAGCGCGATCACCCCGAGCATGCGCGCGGGCTGCCCGGGACGGGAGTCGGCCAGCAGCAGCGGGGTGGCCCCGGCCGAGGCGATGGAGGAGACCGCGTCGCGCCAGAACTGCGCGTCGGCATCCTGCGGGTTGTACCCCTGCCCGACCGCCCAGGCCTCGACGGCGCTGGCAGCACCCTTGCGGATCTGCGTGCCGTCGGCCAAATCCAGTCCGGACATGCGGGTCTGCGCGGTGAACGGGACCACCAGCGCACGTTCGTCGGGCTGCGCGGCAACACCGCAGCGGGCGGCCAGCTCGATCACGGACTTGCCCTCCGGGGTCGGGTCGCCCTGCGAGGCGCGGACGGCCGCCAGCAGGACCTCCTGCTCCTCGAGGCCGGGCAGCGCGGTGACCTGGGTGGCCATGCGGTTGCCGTAGGTAATGGTGCCGGTCTTGTCCAGCAACAGCGTGCTCACGTCCCCGGCGGCCTCCACAGCGCGCCCGGAAGTGGCCAGCACATTGCGCTGTACCAGCCGGTCCATGCCAGCGATGCCGATCGCCGAGAGCAGCGCCCCGATGGTGGTCGGGATCAGGCAGACCAGCAGCGCGACGAGCACCGGGATGGACACCGTGTGCCCGTTGGCCGAAGCGATCGGGTTCAGCGTCAGCACCACCAGCAGGAACACGATGCCCAGGCCGGTCAGCAGCAGGTTCAGCGCGATCTCGTTGGGGGTTTTCTGCCGGTTGGCGCCCTCGACCAGCGCGATCATGCGGTCCACGAAGCTGGCCCCGGGCCGCGTGGTGATGCGCACCAGGATCTCATCGGAAAGCACCCGGGTGCCGCCGGTGACGGCACTGTGGTCGGTGCCCGCCTCGCGCAGCACCGGGGCGGATTCGCCGGTGATGGCCGATTCGTCCACCGTGGCGATGCCGTGGATGATCTCGCCGTCGCCAGGGATCAGTTCCCCGGCGCGCACGCGCACCACCTGCCCGATGGCCAGCTGCTGGCTGCCCACGCGGTCCACGCGCGCGTGCACAGCGCCAGGGTCTCCGGCTTCGTCGTAGTCCTGCACCACCTCGGCCAGGGTGTCGCGGCGGGTGGCCTTCAGCGATTCGGCCTGCGCCTTGCCGCGCCCCTCGGCCATCGCGTCGGCGAAGTTCGCGAAGATTACCGTGGCCCACAGCCAGGCGGCCAGCGCCCAGGTCAGCGGCGCCAGCTGCGCCTGCTCGGCGCCCAGCCAGCCGCTGGCGGCGGCCATGCCGGTGAGCAGCACCGCGCCGAGCAACACGATGAACATCACCGGGTTGCGCCACATCAGCCTCGGGTCCAGCTTGCGCACCGCGAGCTTCAGCGCGGACGCGATGGCGCGGGCGGAGAAGCTGGACGCGCTGCCCGGTTCGGGGTACGGCGCGTGCGGCCGCTCGGGCGCATCCGGCACGCGGTCGACGGTTGAATGGTGGATGCTCATTTTTCTAGCCCAGCCCTTCGGCGAGTGGTCCCAGTGCGAGGACCGGGAAATAGGTGAGGACAGTGGTCAGCAAGCCCGCGCCGAGCAGCAGCCCGACGAACTGCGGGCGGTGCGTGGGCAGCATGCTGCCGTGCTCGGCGGCCGGTGCGCTGGTGGCCAGCGATCCGGCCAGGGCCAGCACCAGCACGATCGGCGCGAAACGCCCGATCAGCATGGCCAGGCCCAGCACGGTGTTCAGCCACGGGGTGTCGGCGGACAGGCCGGCGAAGGCCGAGCCGTTGTTGTTCGCGGCGGAGGTGAACGCGTAGATCAGCTCCGACAGGCCGTGCGGCCCGCTGTTCGCGCGCGAGTCCAGCACGGAGTCGCGCGCGCCGGGGATAGCCAGCGAGACTGCCAGACCGCCGAGGATCAGCGCCGGGGTCACCAGGATGTACAGAGCGACCAGCTTGATCTGCGTCGGCCCGATCTTCTTGCCGAACAGCTGCGCGGTGCGCCCGATCAGCAGGCTGCCGATGAACACCGCGAGGATCGCGATGACCAGCATGCCGTAGAGCCCGGAACCCACGCCGCCCGGGGCGATCTCCCCGAGCATCATGTTCAGCATCGGCAGCATGCCGCCCAGCGCGGTGAAGGAATCGTGCGCCGCGTTGACCGCGCCGGTGGAGGTGCCCGTCGAGGTGGTGGCGAACAGCACGGTGCCCGGGATGCCGAAGCGCACCTCCTTGCCCTCCATGGCCGCACCGGCCGCGGCGGTGGCGGTGCCCGCCGTGGAGTGCTCGGCCAGGGCCAGCAGCACGAAGCTCACGGTGAACAGCGCGCCCATGGCCGCCAGCACCGCGTAGCCCTGCTTGGCGCTGCCCAGCATCGTGCCCAGCGTGCGCGGCAGGCTGAACGGGATCAGCAGCATCAGCACGATTTCGGCGAAGTTCGTGATCGGGCTCGGGTTCTCGAAGGGGTGCGCGGAGTTCGCGTTGAAGAACCCGCCGCCGTTGGTGCCCAGCAGCTTGATCGCTTCCTGGGAGGCAACCGGCCCGCCCGGGATCGACTGCAGCTGCCCGGTCAGGGTGTGCACCGCCAGCGGGTCGTTGAAGTTCTGGATGACCCCGCCTGCCAGCAGCCCCAGCGCCGCCATGAAGGCCAGCGGGAGCAGCAGGCGGAAGATGCTGCGGGTCAGATCGACCCAGAAGTTGCCCAGGGTGCCGGTCGCCTTGGCGGTGAACCCGCGGATCAGCGCGACGGCGATGCACAGGCCCACCGCGGCGGAGGCGAAGTTCTGCACTGCCAGGCCTGCCATCTGCGCCGTGTAGCCCAGGGCGCTTTCCCCGGAGTACGCCTGCCAGTTGGTGTTGGTGACGAAGGAGGCGGCGGTATTGAAGGCCAGCGCCGGGTCCATCGGCTCCATGCCCAGCGAGGCTGGCAGGAACTGCTGCAGCCTCAGCAGCGCGTAGAGCACCAGCAGCCCGATGAGCGAAAAGCCCACCACCGCGCGCAGGTAGGAGCGCCAAGTCTGGACCGCATCGGGGTTGACCCCGATCACGCGGTAGACCGCCCGCTCCGCCCGCAGGTGGCGCCCGCTGGTATACACGTGCGCCATATAGTCGCCCAGGGGCTTGTGCAGCACCCCCAGCACCAGCACGAGCGCGGCGAACTGCGCCGCAGCAGAAAAAGCGCCCATCAGAATTCCTCCGGGTGGGCCAGCACGTACAGCAGATAGACGATGCAGGCGATGCCCAGGGTGCTGGTGGCAATCAGCACGAAGGTCATAGCTTGCCCACCACCTTAGCGAACAGCGCGAAGGCTGCGAAGGCCGCGACACCCACGGCCAGGTACACGAGATCAAGCACGGGATTCTCCTCGGGACGCGCCGCCGGCCGCGGTTCGGCCGGTGATCCACAGCGGGTCCATCGACTACGGTGGCACTCCGCGCGCTCGAAATCATCGATCCTAACGGAACCCATACATCCATCAATAAAAATCCATACACGGCTAAGGCGCGCGCCGTGTCACTCGTCCCACACACAATCGTTTTTGGTGTTCCATCTATGCCAGCTACATGGCGTCTCCGATGGCGCAAGTGTTCTACTGTCATCATCGTGAGCTTGTGCAGAATATCTTTGTTGTCTTATCAATCTCTTTCCGCGAGGAGGCCGCTCTTTCCGTGAGGAGGCCGGCATGGCATTTATCGGTGCGACCGTGTTTCTTGGAACAGGTAGGCTCGATGGGATGAGCAACCTAATCCCTTTTGATGTTGATAAGTGGTCTCGTCGTGAGCATTTCCATCACTATCGCCAGGTAGTGCCTTGTACGTATTCGATGTGCGTTGAACTTGATGCAACAGATTTTGTCGAGGAGCTAAGGAAGACTTCCTGGAAGACATATATTGCGCAGATCTGGGCTATCGCAACGATTGTCAATAGGCATCATGAGTTCAGAATGGCTCTTACAGAGGACGGTCAACTTGGTGTGTGGGGAGAAGTGCATCCTTCCTTCACAATCTTTAATCGTGTGCAAGAAACGTTCTCAAGTGTGTGGGTTCCCTACGACACTGATTTTTCTTTGTTTCACGCAGCCGCAGCTTCGGCCATTCGCGAATACAGTGGCGGAACCACTCTCTTCCCGCAGGGGTCGCCGCCGTCGAATTTGTTTGATGTATCGAGTATCCCGTGGGCATCCTTTACGGGTTTTAACCTCAATGTTGTAGGTGTGACCGATCATTTCGCTCCGATTTTTACTCTCGGAAGATACATTGAAAAGCATGGCCAAACCATCCTCCCTTTGGCCGTTCAAGTTCATCATGCCGTTGTCGATGGATTTCACGTTGCGCGGTTGGTTGACGAGTTGCAAGCCTTGATCCGGGATTCCAGATGGTTGCATTAGCTGGTAGACAGGCCTTGTTGGCTTGATGAGCGATGGCGGGTTCGGGTAGCAGGCGTGTGCCTCTAACGGCCAATTGATGTGTCATGAACGATCATTTCTTGAAACTGTAGCTTCCCTGCTTAGGTATGTTTCGTGTTTTGTATCAGGAGGCGGATGAAGGCATTATTCGTTGATGCGCTCACTGGATAATTTCCCGGTCTATGGTTTCTGGGTGTCGGAGCGTTTTTGGTCGGGATGATGTGCTTCGTTGTGTTCTTTCGGGGTGGTCCAGTCTAGGGCTGCGACGATGTCTTCGGCGTCGGGGAGTGCTTGTTGTTCCGTGGCGGGCAGTGTTTCGTAGGTGTAGGTGGAGACTGCCATGGGGGTGTTGGATTGGTTCAGTGCGTAGCGTACGGTGTGGTCGTTGCGGCTTCCGCAGATGAGGATACCGACGGTGGGTGCGTGTGCGGGTCTGCGTAGTTTGTCGTCTACTAGGGCGATGTAGAACTGGAGTTTTCCGGCATATTCGGGTTGGAACTTGCCGGTTTTGAGTTCGACAACGACGTAGCGGAGTTGTTCGACGTGGAAGAAGAGCAGGTCCAGGTAGAAATCGTCACCGTCGACGTCGAAGTGGACTTGGCGTCCGACAAAGGCGAATCCTGGGCCAAGTTCTTGGAGGGTTTCTACGATGCGGTCCATGAGCGCTTGTTCTAGGTCTCGTTCGGCTACTTCGCCGGTGAGGCCGAGAAATTCGAGCGCGTAGGGGTCCTTGGCCATTTGTTGGACGAGTTCTGAATCTGGTGAGGAGAGGTGCTGTCCGAAGTTGGATGGTGCGGCGCCGGTGCGTTCCAAGGTTTTGTTCATGATCATGTTCATGAGCACGTTGCGGGACCATCCGTGCTGTACTGCTTCGGCGGCGTACCATTCTCGTGCGTTGGGGCTGAGTTTTTTGTCGAGTAGGACTCGGATGTGGCCCCAGGGTAAATGTCCCACAGGCTGTGGGACTTTTGGATCCCATTGTGGCCAGGTGGCGGCGAAGGATCGCATGTAGTGCAGGTTGCTGCGGGAGAAGCCGGTCATTTCGGGGAATTCTCGGTGCAGGTCTTCGGCTAGGCGGGTGATGACTGCGCTGCCCCATCCTTGGCGTTCTTGTTCTTCGAGGATGCGGTGGCCGATGTTCCAGTACAGATCTACTAGGGCAGTGTTGAGTACTCGTTTGGCTTCTACCTGCGCGGTAGTGACCCGGGTTTTGAGGTCTGCGAGAAACTGGGCGTAGCCATCTGGTATCAGTGCATCTTTCGAGGACATGAACCTCAGTTTATCGGTCAGCTGTGTTGATCCTTTGTGATGGTGTGATGCTTTTGCCTCAGGTGTAGTCAGAGCTAGAGAACGTTGTCTTGCCTTGGGCGCAAGACTGAGATGCGGTCAGGTAACTGTTGGATCTGGCGCGGTGTGGTTAGGCCAGGCGGGGTGGCTGGGGTTGGGCAGGAAGCTGGCGTCCGCTGGCGCGGCCGGCTGTGGACCGGCCTGGCGGCCGTTCTTTTCCTGTTTTTGCTGCTGTCCTTCGGAGTGTACGGGCCACCTCCAAACCCACAAGCCACTCGCTGCGCTTCGGGCGTGCTTCACCCAGAAATTTTTGGGCCGCGCTCCAAAGTCGCTTGTTTCGGCCCAAAATTTTCGTGGGTTGCGCACCCCTGACGGGTTGATGGGTTTTCCGGATGGCCCCGCTTCATTGCATTTCGCCAGCAGGCAAAAACAACCGGGGGAGGAGTTCGGTGGGTGGCTGGCAACCTGCCCCTCCCGCGTGAAGCGAAAGGAAGAAAACTTATGCAGACAACGACCAAGGACACCGGCGAAACTGTCATTGTTCCCGCGACTGTTGAGCGTGATGTGTATGGTCAGGGGTATGACTGGATTCAGTCGTTAGAGGGTAGCGGCTGGTACGAGGTTCCAGGGTGGGGCCGCGATGGCTGGGACCTGGGATCTTGGCCATATATTATCTTCGCTGCCGCCGTAACGAGTGATGAAAAGGGGCAGCTGTTCGGGTATTGCACCTATGTGGAAGGTGATGTGGCCGCGCGCTGGTATCGCAGTTGCGAGGCCCGCAACCTGGCTATCAGCAAGGAAGCGTTCTGGTACTGGGCGAGCGGTCAGTCAGATGGTCCAGAGGCCTTGGAGGGGATGGATCCGCAGGATTTCAGGCAGATCGATGGATTGTGTGAACCGTATCTTCCGGACGCTGGCAAGTAGTTAGATAGATGGCCCTGAACGCTCGCGCGTTCAGGGCCATCTTTAGTTTTGTAGCGTGTAAATAAGTTTTGAGTTGAAGACCCTAGCTCCCGTGCTGTCGGCTTCGAAGAAGGGAATATAGGCGTTAGGAGCTGCCGGGCGGCAGCGCTGAATCTCTGTGCCATTGCGCTCAGTTATGGAGGCCGTGCACGGGCCACGATCCCCTGTCGTAAGTGAACTCAGGTACCGCAGCTTGTGGCTTGTGTGCGGGCGGTCGTTTGGTTCCTGCTGTCCACGTGTGTGCAGGAAAAGCAGCGCAGCGGATAGGGCTTTTGCTGTGCACAGGTGGGCAGGAGGCTACCCACGTAACCAGGAATAAAAAGGGCCGGCACTCACCGTGAGGTGAGTGCCGGCCCATTGCTGTGTGTTCGTTTAACTTTCGGCTGCGGAGGTCGTTTCGCTGGTTTTCTTGCGAGGTCGGCGGCGGGATGGGGCGTCGATCTTATTCAGTTCGGTTTGAGTCCAGCCCTTTTTCAACGCAGCGGTGAAAGCTTGCTTTTCAGCGGCCTTGGCTTGCTCTAGGTGCTGCTCGGCTTCCACGCGGGCAGCGACGGCTTGGGCAATGTCGTTGGCGGCTTGCATGCGCAGGTCGTTTTGCGCTTGGAGCTGTTCGAGAATGCGGTTTGCTGCGTCACTCATGACTGACACCTTCCGGTTAAGTTGCGCCGTCTCAGCGGGGCCGATCCGGCGAAGGTCTGATGCTTCCAGCGTAGCGCGGTCACGCTGCGAAGCCAACGCACGTTGCACCCTGGTGAGGTGCAGTGCCCCGCCGTAGAGGCGGAGCAAGCTATAGACTTAGGTGCCCTAAGTTGCTTGTGTCCTTGAACTGTGGTTCTTCGGGTGGGACAATCGACCTATTGGGTCGATTGGTGTTGCACTGGGCTGGGAGGTTGATTCGCATGGCTCGCTTCGACTCGCGCAAGCGTCAGCCGAACGCGACCGGTGGCCGTTCGGTGCGCCGCGTGGTGAAGCTGACCGTTGAGCAGAACCTCGCGTTGCAGGTCATGGCCGACGAGCTTGATGTCTCTGTTCCGCGGTTGTTAGTGGAGTCCACGTTGTCGCAGTCTCGTGGAGAGACTGCTGCTGAACGTCACGAGCTGATTACCTCATTGTTTTTGTTGCAACGAGGCCTTGCCGCTGCGGGGAATAACATCAACCAGATCGCCAGGGTGGCGAACACGACCGGTGAAATCAAGGACGAGCTGCACGATTCTTTGGAGCATCTGCGCGCTACAGTGGCGCGCATTGATGAGGTCTTGGAGTCGTTGAAGATCGTGGGGGAGCCGGCATGATCCCGAACGTGGTGCGCGGTGGTCGCATGGCTGGTTTGATGAACTACTTGGTCGGTCCGGGTCGTGCGAATGAGCATGAGAACCAGCGGCTGATCGCGGGCGATGACCGAGTGACTTTTGCCTACAGTCCTGGTGTGGAGTTGTCGAAGTACGATGCGTTTGAGATTGCCGAAATCTTGGAAGCCCCGCGCAAGCTGCACGGCACCAAAGTGGCCAAGCCGGTGTATGCGAAGGACGAAAAAACCGGCGCGTTCTTGAAGGACGAAAACGGTAAGAAAATCCGTACCGGGTCGAAAGACGCGCACGTTTGGCATTGTTCCCTGGCTGTTGAGTCTGGGTACGGTTCGGTACCGGATGAACAGTGGGCGAAGATCGCCGGCTCATTCGTGGAGAAGATGGGGTTCATTGACCCGGACGGCGCGAAATCTTCGCGCTGGGTGGCAGTGCATCACGGGGCGTCGAAGAACGGGAATGACCATATTCACTTGGTGGTGTCGATGGTTCGTGAGGACGGCACCAAAGCTCACACGCATAATGATTTTCATCGCGCCCAGGTGGCGTGCCGTGAACTGGAAGTCGAGTACGGGTTACCACGGTTGGAATCCCAAGAACACGGTAAAGGTTTGGCCGGGGAGAAGCCGGCAGAGCGTGCCAGGGCCGCGCGCGGGAACAATACGCTATCGGATAAGTTCGAGCTGCGCCGCCGGCTGCGGGCCGCGTTGTCTACGGCGAATAGTGCCGAAGAGTATGTCCGTCACGCCCAAGACTTGGGCGTGAGGATCGCCCCGAGCTTCAAACCAGGATCAACCATGGAAGTGCGCGGATACCGGGTGTCCTTGGGTGCCCGGGGGAGTGACAACACAACGATTTGGTATGCACCGTCCAAGCTTGATTCCACTCTTGCGTGGAATGACATTCACGCCCGATTCGGAAACAAAAATCGCGCTGCAGGGGACGCGTACTTGGTGTCCTTGCATTCCTCGAACCAGACCCGCGAGCACCGGAAGGCGGTGGCGCGTCCGGTCAGTGCGCAGCAGCTGGAACGCATGATGAGCCACAAGACCGGGCCGGATACGCTGGCGAATGTTTACGCCCGCTTGTCGTTGCAGTTTGAACGCAACAAGCCCGGGACGTTCAACCAACTTTCCGAGTCCTACGCCCGCGCGGCCCAAGGCGGCGGGAACGTAAGGTATGCGGCTCGTTTGAATGACCGTTTCAAATCTGACCGTGGTCATGGCTGGGTCGCCTTAGTGAAACAAGCAGGTCGCTTGGGCCGGGTCATGATGCAGAACCATCTGGCCACGGATCGGCCCCGGTTCGCTGCGGGAGTGGATCGGCTGCTCCATGAGGCTGAAAATATTGTGAATGCAGAAATGCGGCGCATTCAGAGCCAGGAGGCACAGCAAGTGAATGCGTCGAAGCTACCGGGCGTGCCGTACCGGGATTGGAACGCCGGCGCACATTCGGGATCAGGGACTGACCAAGGGTACGAACGATAGGGCTACTACCTAGCGAGAGGAGACACCGTGGAAAACCAAGAAGAATCAGAGATGATGCAGGACTTCGGCAGCATCGCCCGCGCGGTGATGGGTTCGGGGATGCAACTGGCCGAACATGCCCAGCGTCGGGCCCAGATGCGACTCGCGGAAGCGAACGCCAACGCAGAACACGAACGCAACATCGCGCAGCTTGTGCACCGCGATTTATCCTCTCCAAAGTTTTGGAAGAATGCCGGCAGTGAAGCGATTGCTGATCGTATGATCGTGGCTAGTGAACTGGCGGGTCGGCACGAAGCTGCCTCCCAGGCATTCATGGCTGGCGCTGACCGTATCCGCAACCAGTTCGGGATCAACGTGGAGGATCTGAACCGGGATCATCCCACGGCGGCCACCGACCGGCACCGGGCCTTGCGCGATGCGCTGGATGACTATTTGGCGGGTCAGCGAGCCAAGGCGGAGCCGCCACCCATGGGCCAGGAGCCGTGGTTTGCGCAGCCGCAGGGAACGTTCCGGGATTATGACTACAACGATGGTCTGGAACGTCATGTGGAGATTAGCAAGCAGGAAGTGCTGCGTCGCTTGGATCTGATGCCGGCGGATACGGTGCGTGACCCGTCGATTGGCGGGCGCGATACGATCAGTTTTGTTCCGTCGTGGTATGGGCATGATGATGAGGTGGACCGGGCGATTGCCGGGAAGTTCCCGCACTTGGTGCCCGAAGGTGCGAAGCTGCCACCGGAGACTGCTGCTGGCGAGGTGGCGGAAGCCCAACAGGACGAAGCCACGTATCTGGGGCAAGCCGAACGAGCCGAGGGCGAAGAGCACCTTGACCGGGTCAACGCTGACACCGCTGAAGCCAAAGAAGCCAGCACGTCGCCCCCAGCGGCGGCCAGCCCGGAGGATGCGGGTAAGCTGGCGTTGGATCAGCATAGTGCCGCGTCGGAACGGGTGATCGCTGTATGGAAGCAGAAGGGTGGGAAGGACGCTGATTTCCCGTTGCCGCCGAGCACACAGAATCCTCAGACGGCGATGAAGCACCGCAAACGCGGTATGGCCGCGGCGGCGCCGGCTCGAATCCAAGGACAGGAGCTGTCGCGATGATCGGCATCCCACCGAATAACGATGAGCTGGATCTGGACGGCGACGAGACCCAGGAACCCGAGCCGCAGGATACCGAGCACGCAGTCTCGGAGCGGCCTTTCGTGTATGAGGATGCGCAGCAGTGGTTGCGCGGCTACGCGTTGCCGCGTTACCTGCGCAAGTATGGGCCTTCGGGGCATGCTTGGGCGCCGAACTGGTATGACTACCCGGAAGTGTATTCGGTGATTACCGCGTTGTGGGAGACGTGGGAGCAGATGCGGTGGGACGGCCCGCAGCAGATTCTGGTGTTCTACCGGGACTACTTCTACCCCTTGATGGACAGGCTGACCGCTCAGGATGGCCCGTTTCATGCGTATGACAAGGTCATGCACCCGCGACTGCCGGAGATGTTCCCTGTGGCTGAAGCACCGGATGGGTATTTCCGATCATCGGTGTAGACGTAATAGAAGGATGACAAACTTTTTATTACTGTCTCGTTTGTTATTAGCTGCGCATGACAGCAGCATGTTATTAGCAGCTTTGCGAGCCTTGCACGTCATGCGTTTACAGTTTTATGGAGTTGGGCTGTAGCTACCAGTCCAGTCGGTGGGTCCGATCTGTTGAGGGTTGTTCAGCCGCATGAAGATGACGCCAAATTGAGCTCTCCGTTTTCTTTTTTGGATCAAGCTTGATGAGTTCTACCTGCAAGGTCCTGCAGACATACCGCTCTGCGGTTAAGGTACTCAAGTTGATGACCTAATTTGATATGCCTCGAGATGTGATAGACAATTTTCGCGGAGGGCGATATTATCGCTACTGTTTGTAAATTTGCAAGACTTTAGAAACCATCGTGAGCTAAGGACTCAAATGTCTCGACTTAGAAAAATACTGGCTGGCATAGCCAGCTCTGCAATCGCCTTAGCGTTAGTTGCGGGTGGATCGGCCCCAACTTTTGCGGTCGAACAGAGTTTGACGAAGGAAAAATCCGTAGCTGAAGATCTAGAAATGGATCTCCAGGAATATCAGCAAATCAAAGAACTCGCAGAGAATGACGAACTTGAGATCTGGGCTGGCGGAAAGAGGTTTTATTCCCCTGATGGCTCAACGTTGTCGAAAAATTCCTTAGCTGCGGCCGCATATAAGCCTCAAACTTGGGGTGCCTGTGGCTCCGGATCAGCCTCATCAAAACATGTTCGAACGTGGCAAGTAGCCACAACTCCGTATGCGTCAAAGGCAGCGGTCCTCAAATGCGGGACTTGGACTGCCAAAAAA
Organism: Arthrobacter sp. YC-RL1; assembly: GCF_001454985.1. Classification (NCBI taxonomy): domain Bacteria; kingdom Bacillati; phylum Actinomycetota; class Actinomycetes; order Micrococcales; family Micrococcaceae; genus Arthrobacter; species Arthrobacter sp. YC-RL1. The sequence continues at coordinate 49,480 of NZ_CP013298.1, read as the reverse complement.
CCGGATGGTGGATGGGGATACCGACATATCCAAGGGAAACACGGTAATGAGTGGAAACAGCTCGGAGCTCTTGTCGGTGCTAACTGGCGAGATATTGCAGATTTTGCGATAAGTGACTCCATGAAAAATATCTATTCTGGGTCGGCGCAAGTTAGTAATAATACTTACAAGTATAAGGGTATTGTGCAACTCAAGAAATACAATGGATCTGTAGTTAAAACTTACTATACAACGATCGCTGTGGATCAAACTGATCGTCGGATTATCACCGCATACTACCGTTCGAAGAAATAGGATTGTATAGTGATTGGATTTGAAACTTTTTTCAGCAAGCTTGCATACCATCTAGCAGACCTAGGTGCCCTAACTCTTTTTCCATTTTCGGAAGAAGGGCATTTATTCGTTACTGTAAAAGAATCAGGTGAAACATTTGCCCTTGAGCCTAGATTTAAAGATGTGATGGAACATGTAATGGCGATTGATGCAGAAAGTTTATGGCCTGATATGGATCCATTGACCGCTAAAATGTCTCTTTTTTCGGTCCATGTAGACGAAGCCGTTTCTTTGGCCTCAGAGGGAGCTCATCTTCTATCGTGGGGTGACAGAGGTCTTGAGGCGAGACATGGTGTGTTACCTCCATCCGTAACGGCACAGAAAAAGGTATAGCAGTGAAGAGTAGGAGAGGTTGAAACTTCTTCTACTCTCAACTGAATTTCCCATTGAACCGTCCCGGGTTTGATGGCGCTGTCTTTCGAGAGAAAGATAGCAACCATGCCCAAGAAATACCCTGCCGAAGTCCGCGACCGCGCCGTAGCGATGGTTCTGGACAGGCTCTCCGAATATCCTTCCGTGTATGCGACTTGCAAGGCCCTGGCTCCGAAGCTGGATGTCGGTCCCGAATCATTGCGCCGCTGGGTGCTGCAGTCCCAGGTCGACGCCGGTGTGAAGGACGGGCCGACCACCGATGAACAGGACGAGCTCAAGCGGCTACGCGCGGAAAACCGGGACCTGAAGGAAGCCAACGAGATCCTGAAGGCGGCATCGATTTTCTTCGCGAGGGAACTCGACCCTCGCCGCCGCTAATCTGTCGGTTCGTTGATGAACAACGGGCCGAAGGTCATGCGGTCGAGTCGATCTGCGCCGTCCTGCGCGAGCAGGGCGTACAGGTTGCCGCACGAACCTACCGGGCATGGAAAACAAGGGTTCCGGCCCTGCGAGCAGTTGAAGATGCGAAGGTCATTGACACGTTGCGCGGGCTTAACAAGCGAGATGCCAAAGGACGACCCCGGCCGGAAATCCTCTACGGCCGCCGGAAAATGACCGCATGGCTGCGCCGCAACGGCTTCCCCGAGGTCTCCAAACACACCGTTGACCGACTCATGCGTGACGAGGGCATGAACGGCCTGATCCGGGGCCGCAAGACCCGCACCACCATCCCTGGCAAGGACGGTCGGCGAGCCGGCGACCTGTTGAACCGGAACTTCAGCGCCAGCGCCCCCAACCGCATTTGGGTCACGGATTTCACGTATGTTCCGGTGTATTCCGGATTCGTCTACGTGGCCTTGGTGATCGACCTGTATTCGCGGGCCATCGTCGGGTGGGAAACCTCCACGGTCAAGGACACGGCGTTCGTGGAGCAGTGCCTGAAAATGGCGCTGTGGCGCCGAAAATACAGCAATAGACCGGTTGACAAGGGACTTTTGCATCACTCAGATGCGGGAAGCCAATACACCTCGATCCGGTACACCGACACCTTGGAAATTGAGGGGCTGGTTCCTTCGATCGGCAGCGTCGGCGACGCTTACGATAATGCCGCCGCGGAGACCGTGATGGGCTTGTTCAAGAACGAGGCCGTGGCCAAAGGTTCCCCCTTCCGCGCTGGTGCGTTGAAGACCGAATCCGACGTCGTGGAGGTCGTCTTCGACTGGGTCTTTTGGTACAACAATGATCGCTTGCATTCCTCGCTGGGCCACCAGACGCCGGAGGAATTCGAGCAAACCTACTATGATGAAAATTCCGGCTCGTTACCCGACGCTGCCGCACACAAGACGGCGGCATGATTTCCGGGACGGTTCACATTCCGTTACTTGGAATCCTGGCCTGCCGTTTATGTCTCATAGTATTTTTGCGAGTCTCGCACATCTTCCGCGTAGGGCTTGGTGGAGTAGTGCTGCAGCTCGACTAGTCCTGCCGGCAGGCCCGAACTGGTGAGGATCGCCCGCCCGCGTGGCAACGCCGCCAAATCGGCCACGTCCAAGATCCGCTCGCGCTGCATCGAGCTGGACACCGATCGGCCGGTGCGGCCACTGGTGCTGGAGGAGCGTTTGAGCACGTCCCGTTCACCGACGAGCTGGGCGAGGAACGGTAAGAACTTATCGTCCGAGAGTCCTGAGCCGGCCACCCGGATGTTGGCGGCACCCCAGAGCTTGGCCATGCCTTTCTCCCCATAGGCTTCCACACCTTGGCTGTAGGACTGGAAGAACGTGGACACGACGATGCCCCGCGAACCATAGTGTGAATACACGTCGGGTAGTTCCCGCCAGCGCACCACGTTCGCGGCCTCATCCAACACGGCAGTCAGCGGGGTTTTCAGCCGGCCACCGGGCTGGCTGGCAGCGGTTTTCTCCGCTTCGGTCATGACCGCCATAACCAGGGCAGCGGTAATCGCGCGGGCCGATCCTCCGCCTTCCTTGGAAATGAGGTACAGGGTGTCGGTGCCGGTGGCCAGCTTGCGATGGTCAAACTCGGGACGATTGGCCCCATTATTGCGAATCCACGGGATTACCTTGTCATAGGAGAGCACGTTCACCCAGGGGCGCATCGTGCCATACACCCCGTCACGCTGCTTGGGGGTGAGCTTCTGGATCTGCTCCAAGGAATTGGCCAAGGCGATGTGGCCGTGGCCTTTGAGCAGGTCGCGGGCCGTGAAGTCCTCAGGATCTTGCGCCCACGCGAACACGTCAGTGATCGGGCGCCGGCCTACGGCGGCGGCAAAGAACAAGTGGGCAAGCAACCGTTTACCGTCCGACTCGAAATACGCGTCCTGCTTGGCGCCCGCATCGGTGGCGGAAGCCAAGAATACGTCTGCGAGCTTTTCAGCGGTTTCCATATCGGTGACGAAGGAGAGCGGATTCCACCACCAGGAGGGTTCCTCTCCGATGATGCCCTGCACGTCGTGCACCCAGACGGCGCCGACGCGGGCGCGGGGGCCACGGGTCGTGTCTACGATGTCGCGTTTATTGGAGGTGGCCAGCACCGGACCGCCGGTTTCCAGGATCTGCGGGACGCACACGCAGGAGGTTTTGCCGGCGCGTGGCCCCATCAACCAGATCTGCACCCACTCATAGGAAGCAAACAAGCTAGCTTTGTTGTTTACTAGCTTCGCCAAGGGGGAGCCGATGCCGGCCTTGGTGGCTCCGAGGCGTTCAGCATCCGCCCGGGCTGCTGGTTCCTCCAGGGCTTTGAAGTCTTTGGCGTGGCCCATCTCCTTGGCCAGATGATCCACCCGGCTGCTGGTGCCTCGGCTGCGCCGCCACACCACGAGCAGCATGGCGATGACCGCCAGCAGGAGCAGCAGCCCAAGGGCGAACACGGCGATTTGGATGCCGCCGACGGGCAGGAAGCCGCGGGACTGATCCATGAGGATCTGCACCGGATTATTCGAGGTGTTCTCTACGTTCGGGTCGAGGATCGCCCCGAAGGTCCACAACAACACCCCGACAATCCCTAAGGTGAGGATGCCGCCGCCGATGATCCATAAGGTTTCGTCGGTGGCTGGCTGGTTTTTGCGTCCAGAGCGCGGATCAGCGTTGAACATTATTTGACCATCTCCCAAGTCCGGTTGGTATCCGAGATTTCAAATTCCAGATCGGTGAGCTGCGTGACGAACGGAGTGCCCGGGTTCTTACCGACCTTCATAATGAAGTGCCCCGCCCCGGGCCGGCGGGAAGCCTTGTTGGTTTTCGGATCAACCACGGCTTCACCGGTCCAGTCAGTCATCAACGCTTTCTCCTTGGAGGACAGAGCGAACACTTCTTCCAGATTGCCCATCTCCGAGGGAGCCAGCCCGCCTAGGAACACCAGTGCGGAGCGTTCCACGAACCCCCACGCGGTAGCCGTCAGGTGTTCTTTGGACAGTCTGAGGTCGTTCATGGTGTGGGTGATCATGACCTGCCCGATGCCACGCCCACGATTCAGGCGGGTAATGGTGTCGATGAAGTGCACCATGTCATCTGATGCCCGCAGGATGCGCCATAGCTCATCCATGACCAGGAAATAGGTGCGCCGCTGCCGCTTGCCCGCTGCCGCCAAATGCTGCTCAGCAGATACGGTGGCTGAGCCGAGGTTCCAGCACAAGGACTGCACGGCCGCGACCAGCACGGAGTCGTTTTCGTTGACCCCGGAAATATCGAACACCACCGGCACCCCGGGAGTGATGTGCGCATCGGAGGGTTTGGCGAACATATCCCCGTAAGCGCCGGAGGGGCCGAGGTTGATCAACGCGTCCAGCAGGGCTTGGAGGCGTTGGTCGTATTCGTGGTCATCATCGTAGGCGAGCACGTTCTGGCGCAGCACTTCGGGGCGGGAGCGGATGAAGTCCACCAGATCCCCGATCAACGGGGCGTGACGCAGCTCGGGGTCGAGTTCGTTGATCGCCACCGACAGGCAGGTGGACTCGTGCGGCTTCAACGGCCGGCCCAACATCATGGAGGCGATGCCTTCCATCAGGGAGCGGCGGCGGCTGATCATCTCCTGGATCGCAATCTCGCGGGCCTTCTCGTTCTCAATCTCGTTCAGGCTGGCCACCAGCGGGCCAAGATCCAAGGGGTTGAGGTGTCCCTGGCCAGGGGAGAAGGTAATGACCTGCCCACCCAAGGCGCGGATGTGCGGTACGTAGTCGGGCCGGGAGTCGGCCAGGATCATCGGCACTACACCCCAGGCGGAAAGCACTGCCAAGAGACGGTGCACCAGTGAGGTCTTGCCCAATCCGGGCTGACCAAGAATGAACGCGGAAGGGTTGGAAATGATGCCGTTGAGGAACCACGAAATCGGGTCACCGGTCACCAGGGTGCCCCGCAGCAGGTGCCGGCCCAACGGTGCGCCAATCGTCGGTAGCCCGGCGCCGTTGACGAAAGGCCAGAACCCGCACACCTGCACGCAGGAGCCTTGAATTTCGACCGGGTTTTCGATGTAGTTCACCGGCCCGCCACCGGGCCGATTCCACCCCGCATCCCCTGGTGTGTACCGGGACTGGGCACCCTCCGCCAGCAGCCGGGAGAGCAAACCCGGTTCCTTCACCGGCTTAGGCGCGGCCTTCTTCGCCGCACGTTCCAAGCGGGCCACATCCCGCTTGGACAGCGTGAGGCTGTGGGACTCGGAGAGTTGAGAGAGGGCCAGATCTTCAGGGCTAGTGTGCTGGCGTTTCTTCGAGAGTTTCAGGGGAATCATTAGAACCACACCTTCAGCTCGTCGGGGATCATCATGTGATCAGGCACCACCATGCCCAACGGCAAACCTGCCTGGAAAGTCACAGCTTGGTTCGCCAACGCCTCACGGACGCGCAGCTTGGCGTGGGAGACCATCCCGGGAACGGTGCGATCAAACTTCTTCAACTCAGCCTCATCCTTGACGCTGATGGTGATGATCAGCCCGAACCGGGTCAAACCCGAACCGAGGGCTTCTTCCTGGGCTGTTTTCTGCGCGGCGGCGAGCCGCTGGCGGGCACGCACGGACACGCGCTGCTGCGAGCCGGAGAACATCGCATCCTTCTGCTCGTTCTCCACCACCGTGGAGGTCTGATCCGCCGGGATCGGACGATACAACAAGGTCACACGCTTGCGCAGCGCGCCCTCGCTGGGTGCGGTGAGACGTGCCAGGGAGTTGGACATGAACGCGCCGCGCGGGCCTTCATACATCGTCCACGACTTCGACACCGCCCGGTCGTGCCGGTAGTGATCGAACGCGTCCAACGCGAACGACGGGCCAGCATCCTCCCACGCAAGCCCGGTACCCCCAGCGGCTTGTGCTTCTTCCACCGCCACAGCGGTGGTCGGGTCATAGGCGACGCGGGTGAAGTCGATGATTTCCTGGGCGGTGTTCGGGCGTACTGCGCCGGCCCCGGTGTTCGCCAGCCCGGAAATGATGCCGGGAAGCTTGTTGCCGATTTCCTCAGCCATCTCTTCCATACCCCGATCCCCGGCCTTCCCGTCGAGGCGGCGGCCGTCAAAGGTCAGGGTAATGCGTGCCACGACCTCAGGCGCGGCGGAATTATCGGTCTGGGCGATGCGTTCTACGACGCGTTGGGCGAACTCGGGCACATCCTCACGGTGGTTATCGGCCAACAGCTTTTGCAAGCGAAGGCCGGAGTCTTGGGAGGATTCGATGGTGACCGAAGCGCCGCGGATTCCCTCATCCAGGCCGCGTTGGGTCAGCCAGTTCGCCCAGTGCGCGACCTGGTTATCCACGTCGGCCTGGTCGATGAGATTATCCCCGTTGGGGAAGCATTCGAGCACCACGGAGTAATTGTGATGCCCGCGTGAGGACAGGCGGATCAGTCCGAAAGGGTTGCCGTAGGAATCCATGGATTCGGTCAACTGCGACTTGGCCATGAGGCCCGGAAGGCGCACTTGCCCGTCGGGGGTGAATCCGGTGGGGCCGGAGAGGTAAACGTGTTTTTTGGATGCGACTTTCTGCCGCTGCGCTAGACGAAGCATGAGTCTCCCATAGATTGAACGTCCTTGCTTCTTCGTGACCAGCAGCAGCACGGCTCCCAGGATGGTGGCCAACGCGATGATCACTGCGGCCATGATCCAGCCGCGTGCTGCGGCGACAATGACGATGAGGACGATGGGCACCAGCATGAGGCTCTGGCCCATGGACAAACCCAGCAAGCCTGAGCGGCGGGGCACGGTCAGGTTGCCGAAGGTGTTCGGTTCAATTCGCACATCACTGGTGGCCATGATTATTCGCCGTCCTCATCTACGAGCTTGCTGGGATTCGCCCCGTTAGCGAGGCCTTTCACGTCACCCATTTTCTGCATGGCTTCGTTGAGTTTGTTCGGTGCTTTTGCCCCGGACGGGCCACCGGCAGACGGCGCATGTTCTTGAGGTGAAATTGAGGATTGAGTTGCGTTCCCAGAGCCGCCGGAACCAGCACCCGAGGGTGAAGCACCGGAACCCGAGGAAGTGGAACCACTAGAACTGGTGGCCCCAGCGCCCGTATTTGCGCTGGACGAGGTCGCACCGGAACCAGTGGAACTAGTACCAGCGGAACCGGTGGAGCCGGTACCGGAAGATCCTGAACCGGTCGAACCGGTGCTTCCACTTGCGGATGAGCTGCCCGAACTAGATCCGGCCCCGGAACCGGTGTCACCCGAGGCTGAAGAACCCGCCTCCGCGCCAGTGACCGACTCAGAAGCGCCACCGGCACCCCCGCCGGCCTCGGCACCGCCAGCACCAGTACCGCCACCAGCTCCACCGCTGGCCCCGGCAGCACCCGCAGCGGTAGACCCGCCGCCAGCCGCCGCCGCGCCACTACCGCTACTCGCAGCAGCACCAGCACCACCGGCCGCAGCCGCTGCACCCCCAGTGCCCGCCAGGACGGCGGCGCCCGCCGCGAGGGTGACACCAGCACCTAAGGCCGCACCACCGGAGAACGCGCCAGCGCCGACCCCGGCCGCAGGAACGATGAATTTGATCAAGGCCGGCAACGCCAACGCCGCCAACAACAGGATCAACAACGCAATCAGCGTGGAATGCATCGCCTCCGTCACCGTGGCTTCCTCCCCTTCCGGGGCACTGCCTTGCACCAACATGCGGAACCCCAACGAGTAGATTCCCGCTGCGACCGGTTTAAACAGCAACAGGGCCACCAGCCAGCCATTGGCTTTACGCCATGCTTGCCGACCCTGCTCCGATCCACTGCCCGCCGCCAGCACCACGATGAAGGCTGAGAGGATCAGGAACATCACGTCACGGAAATACATGAACAGCAGATTGATGACCGCACCAAGCAGCAACAGGATGAATAGCAAAAAAGCCGTGCCAGGACTCGCTAATAACACGGTGCCCGAGGTGAGCATCTGGGTCAGATCCACGTCCCCACCGGTAGAGCGTTCAACGATCCACCGGGAGAACTCATCCGAGGCTTTGAGCAGCACGCCAATGCCCACGGCGTAGGCGGTCGTGGCCAGAATCAGGTTCACAATCGGGGTGGCTAAGCCGATCAGGCTGTTCTTCACATCTTGGGAAGTGACCAGTTTGATCAGGCCAATAAAGAACCCCAGAATGGCGAACCCTGCGACGTACCAGGACATGTCTGCACGAAGGCTCGTGACGGCCGCGTTATTCACATCCGGGCTGGCGGTATCCATCCAGAAGGTGGACACCTGCGCCACGAACGCCACCGCACCGTCATAGAGCGACTTCACAAAATCAGTGATCGCACTATCCGCAAGGTTCTTTAAACCGTCGCCAAGCTTGCACCCAATATCAACAATTCCGCATTCTGCTGCTTGTGCCATGAAAACCTACTTGAAATCGGTGTAGGAGCTGGGGTCGTTAACGACTTTCCATGTGGGATCAGCAAGGCTTATATCTAAACGCCAGTCATGGTCTTTCTCGCTCCACACAAGATCAACCCGCATCGCTCCGTACTGTTCGCCATGCTTTGCAAGGTACTCAACTGAAGCGCTGTCATTGCTGCTTTGCATCACGCGAAATGCTGAAATGGCGGGGAATTCGACCTCAGATATTGCTTGCTGAGCTTTGAAAGATTCCTCGCGTCTGGCCGAGTCGGCCGCAGCATCAATTTCGCCACCTACTGAGAAGTCAATGGTGAGTGTGATTCCTGCAAGGACTGCGCCGGACGGCGTGTGGCTAAAGCAGCGCCAGAAATCCCCGTCCATCTTCGCTGGTCCATGCTCCGCCGATACCGGCAGCAGCATCCCGGCACGGTGGCGCTTCCACTCCGTGGCCGGGGCATCGTTCGGGAACGCCGTGTTCGTGCTCAGCGCAGGGCAATCCCCGGACGCTGGCTTCGAAGCCGAGGCCGCAGGGGATGCCGAGGATGGCGCGGTGTCGACTGGCACCGAGGGGGCTGGCGCGGTCGGCGTGGCTTCTGGCTGTGGTGGGGTGCGGGGGAAGAAAATGAGCCCGAGGATCACTACCGCAGCGATGAAGGCGAGAATGCCGCCCCAGAGTTTCCAGTTTTTACCTAATGGGTCAGTGTCTGCCATGAGGATCTTCTCTCTTTTCTCTTTGACGGTTCACGAACGAGCCTTAGACGAAGACGTTGATGATCGTTCCCGCGCTAATGGCCAGAATGCAGACGATCAACGAGATGATCAGTCCCTTGAAGCCGTTGATTTCCCGTCCGGTGAAGGACGCGAACGCCAGGAACCCTGCCGAGGCGAGGAACCCTGCCACACCGAGCAGGATCACCGCCCACGCGATCCAGTTCAAGATCGTGGTGAACCCTTCGGTGCCTGGGGGCTGTTCTGGAGTGGGGTTAGGGATGGTGGCGGCGATGTCGATACCGAAAGCCAGGGCTTGCAACAACATGGATGTGCCTTTCTATGTGGTGGGAGTGTTGAGAAGTTTGATGATTCGTTTGATCCGCCCAGGGAGCCGGGCTGGATCGGGTGGGGCATCCAACCAGGAATCCATCCACGGGATATGCGTGCCCCGGGGCACCATGCGTAGGAGGCGTTTGGTTGCTTTCTTCCGGGCATCACTGGTGCGTGGCCCTGCCTCGATCAGCACCAAGGCCGAAAGCTGAGAGCCGGTCAGTTGTCCGTTGGCCCAGGAGCGGATGAACCGATCCGTAGCGGCCAACCCGTGATGGTCGGTGCGAGCCACCGCAATCACGGGGATAGGCCACGGGCTGCCAGTCCAGGCGTTCTGTGAGATCGGCCAGGATTGACCTACCTCTGTCGCACTGTCACCTAAGAGCGCGGCCACTGTGGTGGCGCCAGCTCCACCGTGTAGGCCCATGACAGCAAGACCTTCAAGAGGGCCCACGTCGTCCACACTCCAGGCTTCGCTGGGTGTTTCAAGCCGGGCAGACAGGCCCGGTTGTGCTGGTCCGGTAACGAAAAGGTTCGTGCCCATCAGATCGTCGTTAATGTCGTATCCGGCGTTTAAGGTCTTATTGGGTCTTTCGGGCGCAAACGGATTCGGAATCCCTGACATCAGCGGCCTCACCTCGGTAAAGTAACCATCGGTAAATAGTGATCTACTATTTACGCTAACTCGCATAGAGAACAGTGTCAAAACTGTTATATCGCTTATTTGAAAAGACACTGTAAAGATGTTTTTATGGGGTGGTGATGTAAACAGGTTCGACATGGTTGCTCGTACTCAAGCACATTTGGAGTGTGACCGTGAATGATCCAGATGCAGTCAATGATCTGATTGCTGACCTTCCGGAGTGGGCAACCACCGAGGAGATCGCCGATGTTATGCGGGTCAAGCCGCAGACCGTTCTGAAATGGAACAAGGACTACGGATTGAAGTCCGTGTCGGTCGGGTCCCGCGTGCGTCGGTATCGGAAGAAAGACGTGCGGGACTTCCTGCTGAAAAGCGATGAGGAGTCCGACTAAACCCCACAGCAATGACGGGGAGAGAGGCGTATGGCGATAATCGATCCCCAGAAAGTTCCCGCGTTCCCGGTCTATACGCTGCAAATCAGCGAAGACCGGGACGCCATTACTTTGGACGGGGCGCAGGTCCCCGTGCTCGATGAGGAAGATTTCATCGAGGCGGGGAAAAACGCGATCATCGCCAAACTCATCAACCACCACCTTGGCGTGGTGCGGGTACGAGCGATCGACGCTTCGACCGGCCAAACCTGGGACATGATTGTCGCTGCCACCGGTGACGTCCTTGACCTCACCGCACAGCAAGAAGCTGAACTTGCGGCCACTGCACGCCGGCAACGACGCATCAAACGACTGATGATCGCTGGGGTGAGCGCCCTTATGGTGCTCACCTTCGGCGGCATCGGCGCCGCCGTGGTCGTCGCGAACCAACCTGCCGCGACCGTCTCGGCCTACACCCCGCAAGGGGTCGGGGCGACGCTGCCAGCCGCACCACCACCGCAACACGAAGTGACTGCCGCGTGGAGCCACCCCATCCGGGCTGGGGCCACCGTCAATCTGATCAGCCCCGAGAGGCTGCTCACCACTGATCCTGAGGGTACCGTCACCGGGCGCACCCCGGCCACGGGCCAGCCGGTCTGGCGCGGGGACAAAGCCCCCGAAGACATATCCAGCATGCACCAGGGCACTTGGGCCGGCAAGCCCGTCTATGCCGCCGCAGCGCGCAACGAGTTGCGCCTCTGGCCGGTGGCCATGCCCTACGAGACCCCGAGCGTGGCACCAACCAGCATCGCCTTAGAACCAGGGCAAACGGCGCGCACCGACACCCACACCCCCTACATCGAACTGGGGGACTGGTATATCCGGGTCCCCGACGCGGCGGGCACGCTGCATGAGGTGATGATCCCACCCGGCTCCACCGTGCTGGACGTCGCCGCCGATGGAACGATCACCACGATCAGCGCCACCACCATCTACACCCTGGACAACACCGGCACGATCCTAACCGAACAGAAATTCACCGCCCCCGAAGGCGCCACGAAATACCCGATGCGAGTGTGGCTGCTGGACGACAGCCACGCCCTGCTGGCCTGGGATGACACCGAACGCATCATGGGTGTCCTGGACACCACCACCGGAAGTCTGCTGTTCAGCGGCACGCCACGTACCATCCCCACCGCCACCGAACCCCTGCTCGTGGACAGGCAAGCGAAAACCGCCGCCCTCGGCTCAGTGGGCATCCGCTATGGGGCCAATAGCGCGCTAGTGGATTTACCCTCGGCGGATCTGTCCGCGATCCACGGGAACCTGATCTACGCGAACACCAACAACGGGCCGGCCACCATGAACCTCGCCGCCCCAGAAGCCGAACCGCAGTCCTGGGCGAACTACCGGACCGAAGACCCCGCCCCGGTACTGGTCACCGATGACGCGGTATATGTGGTCGCCACCCAGTTGGAGAACACCACCGTCTACCGCTCCAACAAGACCAACCCCAGCACACGCCAGTAGGGAGGGACAGGACTATGGGCGAAGAACAAGGCAGCGGAGCCAAAATCATCCTGGCTGTCCTGGGGATTCTGCTTCTCCTGGTCATCACGCCGATCATCCTGTTCCTGGGCGCCGGCGATAGCGAACAAGCCGATCCGAACGCGCCGTGCGTCATCGAGGGAACCCCTATCGCAGATGCCGACAAGGACGGCAAGCCCACAGTCAAAATTCCGGAGCAGTACCGGGAGGCCGTGGAGCAGTCCGCGCAGAGCGCAGGACTGCCGGTAGGGGTCATTGCCGCACAGATTAACCAGGAATCCGGCTGGAACGCCAAGGCCGTGTCCCCGGTCGGGGCACGCGGCATCGCACAGTTCATGCCGGGAACCTGGGGCGAATGGGGCAACGGGAAAGATCCTTTCGACCCGTTCGCCGGACTGGATGCCCAAGGCCGCTACATGAAGCACCTCGCCGGACAGATCGCGGACCTGGCGAGTAATGAGCAGGAGAAGATCCAGTTCACCCTCGCCGCCTACAATGCCGGGGCCGGCAACGTCCAAAAATACGGCGGCATCCCGCCCTTTGATGAAACCGAACACTATGTCGAAATCATCATGGACAATGCCCAGATGGATTATTCCTCCACCTGTGAAGCCCCCGGTGGCTTCGACTTTGGGGACTTGAAAGCGGATGAATGGGCACACCCCATGCCGAACGCGCGACTGACCTCAGGCTTCGGGCCACGCGCGTGCCCACTGACTAGCTGCGCTGGCAAGCCGTTCTTGTTGAAGCACGAAGGCATCGACCTGGCTGGATCAGAACCCTACTTCTACGCTCCTACCGATATGAAAATCACCTACGTCTCTGTGGGATCACCAGATCAACTGTATGGGGAATATGGCAACTACATCTTCGGCCAGATGACCGAAGCCCCCTATCTGGTCTTTGAGTTCCACGAAGCCCAAGACAACTCGCTGCTGGTGAAAACCGGCGACGTGGTAGAGAAAGGCACCCCCCTGGGCAAGCCCGGGGCGACGGGTAATTCCAGTGGCATCCACGTGCATTTCCAGATCAACAACCCGAAAACCAGTGTGTTTGACCGGCCCGCGATCAACAACGGCACAACCTATGACCCGATCCCGATCCTCCGACAGCAAAAGGTGAACATCCAATGAAACACCCCAAGATCCTCACCCTGGCACTGGCCGCAGGACTCGTCATGGGAGTAGCCGGCTGCACCCAGTCCAGCACCGAGACGGAACCCAGCAACGCACCGACCGTCACCCCAACCATGGCCGGCCCTACCGCCCCAGCACCCAGCAGCAGCGGCAACGAGAGCAGTCATTCCCAGGGCCAAGCCACCGAAGATCCGGCCAAGGTCGAGCTGGCCAAGCAAGCGGCCACGATCATGACCACCTGGAACCCCACCAAGGACTTCAACCGCACCGCCGCAGAGCTGCGCGCCCGCCCGCTCATGACTCCCGCACGGGCCAAGGAAGTCATCGCCCCCGAACGGCCCGCGACCGGCGTTGAATGGCTGACCGCCGCCGAAAAGAAGGCCACCAGCAAACCCACGGTGAAGCTGATGACAGAGCATCACGAGCAAGACACCATCGCCGTCACTGCCACGTGGCAATGGGTCACCAAAGACGGGGAATCCTGGGCCGGGGAAGGGAAGCAAACGTTCTTCTTTACCTTCACCGACACCGAGCCGTACAAGATCCGCGACTATGTTTCCTCAGTCCGCTAACCAGCACCCACCGTCTGAGCCGTTTCGCCTACAGAGCTATCCCAGTGTGAAGAAAGCGAGTACACCATGAGCAGCACCGAAGAACTCATCGAAGCGACCGTCACCAAAGACGGCACCGCCACCGTGAACATCCTGGGCACGACCCACGAGTTCACCGCAGCCAGCGAAGCTGCCGCCCGGGCAGAAACCGTGGAACTGGTCAGCAAACACGCCACGCAGCGCGGTACGGCCGTGCGCGCAGTGATGCACGATGGCCAAGGCTCCTGGCCGGTCAAAGTCCACCCCGATGGCACCGTAGAACCAGACACCACCACGCCGCCGGTCAGCAGTGACAAGCCTGCCGTGCGCCGCCGTCGTGTCGATAGTCCGGTCACGCACGTGGCCAGCGCTGAACCGTCCGTCACCGCAGAACCAGCAATGAGCGAAGAAGCCATCACCGCAGAAACTGCACCCGAACCGGAGGAACCAGCGATGGAACCCGCCCAAGCTGCCGACACGCGCCAGAGCGCCACCCCGGCGCCCGCCGGCCCTGATGCTGCAGCACCCAAAGCCCAGCAGCCGAACCCGTTCGCCCAGAAATCCCAGTCCCACACCGTTCCCACAGCGGACGAGGCACCGGCGACCCGGCGCGAAGCCCGCCAAAGCTTCCTCACCCAGGAACAAGTTGAAGAACCCGCCACCCAAGGCTGGCGCGGTGCCATGACCCGCCTCGGTCTACGCATGGCACCCAGCGATGCCGAACGCGCCGAACGCGCCGATGTGCAAGCCGTAAGCCAGCACTGGCCAGGGCCACGCACCATCGCCATCGTGAACGGCAAAGGCGGAGCCGGGAAAACCCCCACCACCGTGCTGCTTAGTGCGATCTTCGCCCGCTACGGCGGAGCTGGAGTGCTCGCCTGGGATAACAACCAAACCCGGGGCACCCTGGGCTGGCGCACCGAACAAGGCCCGCACGAAGCGACCTTGTTAGAGCTGCTGCCCGAATCAGAAAAACTCTTGGGCACCGGGGCACAGTCCGCAGACCTGGCCCACTTCGTGCACCACCAGACCCGCGACCGGTTCGACGTGCTGCGCTCCAAGCCCATGGCGCTGGCCAGCGCCCAACGCGTAAACGCAGCCGACGTGGACGCAATCCACCGCGTGGCTTCAAAGTATTACCGGCTGATCTTCATCGACTCGGGCAATGACGAGTCAGATCCGATGTGGCGGCGCATGATCGACCACACTGATCAGCTCGTTGTGGCTACCACGACTCGTGATGACCACGCCGAAGCTGGCGCGCTGCTGCTGGAAGCGCTCGGGCAGCAGAACGACAAGGCCCACGCCCTGGCACAGAACGCCGTGGCTGTGGTGACCCAGGCTGATTCCAAGGCGACCGCCGCCGACGTGAAGCGCGTCGCAGACGGTTACAAAACCCTGGCTCGCGACGTAGCAACGATCCCATTTGATCCAGCGATGGTGGACGGGATCCTGCGCTACGACGCGCTACGCCCGAGTACGCAGCGGGCATGGCTGGCAGCCGGCGCAGCTGTCGCTCGAGGGCTACAGAAATGAGATGTGCATCGAATTATTCCTGTTTTTTGGACAGGGTCAGGTTTCCGAAACCTCTCTTGAACTGACCCTTTGAATGGGAAACGTGCCGTTGTTTGCATGGCTGGGCCATCGAGCAAAAAATTTTTTCAGAGAAATCCAATCCGTACTGCCTATGGCGTCGAATGCCTCATGACAAACCAAACCCGTGGTTTGGAAAACCGACTGACCCCTCGTGGGTCACCAGGCAAGGAGAACGACATGAAAAGCATGCAGCGCAAGACGGTTGGACTGCTCTCGATTGCCGCGTTGGCCGCATTCGGACTGAGTGCCTGCTCGATGGACAACGCCTCCGAATCCGCTCCAAGCAGTGAGGCCTCGGCATCGAGCATGGCGCCAAGCAGCTCAATGCCGGAAGAGACTGAGATGTCGAGCGAGTCCGCGATGGATCCAGCAGCTAACCTGGTCGGCCCAGGATGTGCCGCATACGCTGAAGCAGTGCCCGAGGGCGATGGCTCAGTCGCCGGCATGGCTAAAGACCCGGTAGCCGTTGCCGCATCCAATAACCCCTTGCTGACTACTCTGACCAAGGCTGTCTCAGGAGAACTCAACAAGGACGTTGACCTCGTCGATACCCTCAACGGCGATGAATTCACGGTCTTCGCCCCAGTAGACGATGCATTCAAGGCTATTCCGGAAAAGGATCTGAAGGCTGTCACCGAAGATGCTGACATGCTCACCAAGGTGCTGACTTACCACGTGGTGCCCGGGCAGATGACCCCCGATGAACTCTCCGGCGACCTGAAAACTGTGGAAGGCGACACGGTCAAGGTCAGCGGCAGCGGCGATGATCTGATGGTCAACGACGCCAAGGTCATCTGCGGCGGAGTCCAGACTGCCAACGCAACCGTTTACCTCGTGGATTCGGTGCTGATGCCGCCAGCAAAGAAGTAACACAGGACCACCCTTTGAAGAAGCCAGGGAATGAGCGGTTGGAATCTAGCTACTGTTCGTTCTCTGGCTTCTGTCTACCCACGGCCCGGCCTGCACGCATGGCAGGGGGAGACAAATGATCCTTAGCGGTGTGAGATCCTTGAATCCATGATTCCGAATCGATCAAGCGAACCCTCCGACGGTTATACGCCGGATGAAGCTCTCGTGCTTCAAGTAGCGCGAGGAAACGAGGCAGCTTTTGAGCAGCTATATGATCGATTTGCCCCTCAAGTCTTCGGTCTAGTTAGCCGTCTGCTAAGCGATGAGGGTCATAAAGAGGAAGTCACCCAAAAAATCTTTGTCGATGCTTGGCAGCATGCCGCTAGCTTCGACCCCCGGCGAACTACCGCGCTAACGTGGCTGTTGACGATCGCCCACCGATGCGCCGTGGATCAGATCCACTCAACATCACAGCGTCCGGAACCTGACCTGATAATCGATGCTAGAACCCCTCAAGAAAGCGATCACCGTTTGGAAGATGGGGCGGCATTCCAGAATGAGGGCGAACGCATGACTACGGCCCTCCGCCAGCTGACTAAAGCGCAGCGAGAGGCGATCCAACTGGCCTATTTCGGAGGTCTAACGCACTGTGAGATCGCCGAGCATCTCCAAATACCAGTGGGCACGGTTCAATCCGGCATACGAGACGGAATGAAGAAACTACGAGATTTGATGGGAGTCGCGTGATGGACAAGCACAAGAGTGAGCTGTTCAGCGGCTTCGCACTGAACGCGCTGAGCCAGGCTGAACGCGATAAGGTGCTGCAGCACGCGGCCACCTCCGATACGGCCAGTCAAGAACTTGACTCGCTGCAACAGACTGCTGCCTACCTCGGTCTTACTGTTCCGGAGATCCAGCCGCCCCCGAGAATCAAGGCCAACGTCATGGATGCGATTCGCACCGTGGAACAGATCCCTGCCAGCGTCGCTGAAACCCAGGCCGTGCGTTTCGCAACGGAGGCAAAAGCTCAGCCATATCCTGCTAATGCACCCGCCGAAAGCATGCAGAAGGCTCGCAAAAAGTCGCAGAAGTTCTTTGCGCTGGCCGCGGGGATCTTACTTGTCGCTTCTGGTGCACTTGGCGCGATGGTGTGGAACCTGAATACTCAGCAGCAGCAGATGAATACCCTGATTCAGGCTACAAAGAGCGAGCGGGACACCATGATGCAGATCTTGAGCGCCCCAGACATGCAGTCCAAATCCCAGACGCTAGATGACGGTGCAACAATTAGACTTTCCTACTCCGCAGAGTCTGGCGCCATGGCCGTGTCAACCCACTCAATGCCCAAACTTCCAGAAGGGAAAGGCTATGAACTGTGGCTCATCTCCGCTGAGAAAGCCACCCCTGCCGGCATGCTAGACCTTTCAAACGCTTCAGCAACAGCAATGATCACCGGTTCAATGGAAGGAATCACCCACTTCGGGATCACAGTGGAACCCGCAACGGGATCACCTGCTCCGACCACCGAACCAATCCTCTTGCAAAGCCTATAGAAACGACCGCCAACCATACAGCGCCCACGGGACAATTCCGTGAAATCCAATCCAGACGCAGAATGACTCCGAATAGGACTTATCCGGTGTTCGAGTAACGCATCCGAACACACCGCAACGAAGTGTGGGGTTCAGTGACATGGAGCAAAGCCAAAGAACAAACAAGCGTCATATCTGGCGCTATCCAATAGCTGGCATCTGCTCAGCCACTGTCCTTTTCACTACCGCTCAAGCAGTGTCCACATTTTTCGGGACTGCTTCAGCACCCCTCGTCGCCCTCGGGTCAACAATCATTGACTTCACCCCGCCATGGCTCAAAGATCTTGCCATCGGCTTATTCGGCACCAACGACAAGCTTTTTCTATTCATCACCCTATCGATCACCGCCGCCCTCTTAGCCGCCGCCGTAGGACTTGCCGCAGCGCGGAGCCTGAAACTCGGAATGATCTTGGTTTTGGGGCTATCAGTACTATTAGGTGCCTCGGTGCTGAGCCGCTCAGCAACAAACTTCCTGGATCTAATACCGACGATCGTTGGCACCGTATTAGGCCTGGGAACACTCACACTTCTTACCAATATGGCTACCGGTGCCGCTGCACCAACGGACCAGCCCCAGGCAGAAAACACAACATCCCGAAGAAAATTTCTCCTCGGATCAGCCGGCACCGTGGCACTTGGATTGCTCGCCGTTGGCGCAACCCACGCCCTGCGGACCCTTAGGAATACCGCCGAGTCAGCCCGCGCAGCCCTTGGTCTTCCCCCCGCGAAAGTGAAAGCTCAAGCTCCGCCCCCAGGCGCTGAACTGGACGTCCCCGGCGCCGCCCGATTCGTCACACCGAACCAGGACTTCTATCGGATCGACACAGCCCTGTCCGTGCCGCAGATCGACCCCCAAGACTGGTCATTAAAGATTCACGGAATGGTCGAGAAAGAATTCACACTCACATTCAATGAACTCTTGGATATGGACCTTGTCGAGCACTACCTCACCTTGACCTGTGTTTCCAACCCAGTAGGTGGCGATCTCGTTGGTAACGCCAAATGGCTTGGCTACCCGGTACGAGAACTGCTAGCCCAAGCCAAACCATTACCGGGTGCCGATATGGTCCTTTCCACCTCCATCGACGGCTTCAGCGCCTCTACGCCGCTAGAAGCGCTCACCGATAGCCGCGAAGCCCTGCTGGCCATTGGAATGAACAACGAACCCCTGCCACTCGAACACGGTTTTCCGGTGCGCATGGTGGTTCCTGGACTCTACGGGTACGTTTCGGCCACCAAATGGGTGGTTGATCTAGAAGTGACAAGGTTCCAAGACAAAGCAGCCTACTGGACGACTAGAGGCTGGTCGGAACGAGGACCAATCAAGATGTCATCCAGGATTGACACCCCACGGTCCTTCGCAAAGCTGCCCGCCGGAAAAGTTGTCTTCGGTGGCACCGCCTGGGCTCAAACCACGGGAGTTTCCAAAGTAGAGATCCGTATTGATAACGGGCCATGGCAAGAGGTAGAACTCGCCACCGAGCTTTCTGCAGACACCTGGCGTCAGTGGCGGTTCGAATGGAGTGATGCTACTGCGGGCAATCACTCTGCAACTGTCCGCATGACCAATGCCCAAGGCGAACTGCAGACAGAAGACACGGCAGCGCCTGTTCCTAACGGTTCCTCCGGCTGGCACCGGCTGCAATTCAGTGTCGAATAGCAGAAACCATGCGCTAGGAACTGGCAAGCCATCAAGACCTTGAACCATCCACTCTATTCAACTCCGAAAAGGGCTTCGGTTTCAAGAACTTTGAAGAAGGCCAAACCGTTGAATACAAGCTTGAAGCGGGCGCTAAGGGTCCCCAGGCTACCGAAATTCAGGTGCGCTAAACGCACCTAGTAATTCTACGAAGAGGGCGAGATGGGTGTACGGCCCATCTCGTCCCTCTTCATTTGAGTAACTCGTTAAGCTCTTTCTTCGATGAAGCAACCGGCCAAGCCATCAAGATTCAAGAACCGCAGTGTCTTCACTTCTTAGTAGCCCTCATACCCGCAGATACCCCTCGGGTTGCTAGGGTCGGTTACTCGCCGTTAGGGAATCCCAGTTAGGTGTTGTCGGCTTCTCATCCCTTCCCATGCAGCAGGTCGTCGAACAGGATCCGCTACCTGGGCTCAACGGACCTTCGGGGGTCACCGCAGGAGAATCGATCGGTTCCCCGCGATACTGAGCCGCCCGCTCCAGGGCGGCATCAACAAGCCCCGACACAAATATTGGATCTACCCCAACAGTCGCGGCTCGCACATAATCCAGTCCAAGATCTTTGGCAGTCTGTGCTGCCTCGGTATCGAGATCGTATTTCACTTCCATATGATCGGATACGAAGCCCAGCGGAACAACGACTACACCTTCCACGCCCGAGCTAGCGAGCTCCTCGAGTCGATCATTGATATCAGGCTCCAACCACGGAGTCCGGGGTGAACCAGAACGTGAACAGAAGACAAGCTCAGCATCCAACGGTTGCTTTTCTTCCAGTTCTTGATTGATCCATTCGATCAGTTGCAGATGCTGTTCACGATACCCAACAGTGCGCCGCTCCGAGGCTTCTTGCATTGCTAGAGGGATCGAATGAGTGACATAGAGCAAACGATGCTTCTGCGGATCCAGTACCCCGACTTTCTGGATCAATTCGGTGAGTCCGCGATGCACACAATCCAATTCCGCATAGGCAAAGCCGGGATGGTTATAGTACTGTCGGATCTTCTCGAAAGATACCTCGATACCTTCCTGGGCCAGGACATTTTGGGTATGGGCGAAATCTTCGCGATACTGCCGGCACGAGGAATAGCAAGAATACGCGGAAGTATCGATGGCAAGGAACCGCGACCCTCCCGTCCTTTTGGCGAAGTCGCGCACGGTGTCAGTGAGGTAAGGATCCCAGTTGCGGTTGCCCCACAATACTGGCGTCGTGACTCCACGTTGTTCGAACTCTTGACGTAGGGCTTCTAATAGCTGGCGGTTCTGGTCGTTGATGGGGGACTTCCCACCGAACCCGTAATAGTGTTCACCTACTTCGACTAGTCGCTCATCCGGGATGCCTCGCCCCGCAGTGACATTCTGCAGAAACGGAAGAACATCTTCATCTTTCTCCGGTCCGCCGAAGGACATGAGGATGACTGCGTCGAAGGGGGTCAGGTTGCTGCTTTCCATGCCTGAATTTTACGTACTGTAGAAAAAGCGTGAGTCCCTAATTCAGGGTGTCTCCAGCTTTGTTGAGTTCGTCGTTTCATTCTTGAAGATGCCTGAGAGAATAACTAAAGTGGTACCATATCTAGTACCACTAGGAGGCGGCATGGCAATCACCACCAGCGAAGCGCGACGCGACCTGTTTGGTCTTATCGAACGAGTGAACCTGGACCACACCGAGGTTGAAATCATGTCCAAGCGTGGGTCCGCAGTGCTCATGTCGAAAGACGAGTATGATTCCCTCGTTGAGACGAGCCACCTGCTGCGATCGCCTAAGAACGCAGTACGTCTGCTGGCAGCCTTAGAAGCGGCACGCAATGACCAGACTGCAGAACACGGGCTCATCGAACCGTGAGTGACAGACTCCTGACCTGGACTACTGGTGGATGGGAAGACTACGTCTGCTGGCAGACCCAGGATCGTAAGACACTCAAGCGCATTAACTTGCTGATCGAGGACGTGCTCCGTGACGATCCTTTTGAAGGTATCGGAAAGCCTGAACCGTTGAAGCATGCATTAGCTGGTGCGTGGTCGCGCCGCATCGATGACGTCAACCGACTGGTGTATATCGCTGATGACCGCGCAGTGACGATTCTTCAAGCCAAATACCACTACTGACACAGCCTTTTGGCGTTCTTGGTCCACCTCTAGGGCCCACTCCCCGAGTGAATTCTTCACGCCGATAACCTCCGTTATGTAAAGTTGAAAAGACTTTATGTGTTTCTACCGCACATAACGAACTTTCGGGTAACTACCCGTCTCGTTCCCTGTCTAATGCCGAGCCCAAGTACTGTTAAAGGTATCGTGTGAGACCTGAGCTATTCTGACTGGTTTATAACGTAACCTACCCTTGCCTGGCCTCCGCTTTAGGTCGAATTGAAAGTGTTCAGTCTGTTCGCGCCGGCGGGATCGGTCGGTATTTGGTTCGGCTCACCAGAAGGTTGACCGCATGAGCGAGAATTAGGTTTCGTCAGAGATTTGCCTTTCGTTCCCGGGTGGAAAATTCCTTGACAATCAATAATGCGGCATGACCAAGTGTCAAAAGGGTAAGTCTGATACATGTATTAATTGACGGGAGAAAGCCTGCTGGGCCCTACTTAATCGTGCCCACCGTTTGATGCTTAGGGTGGAGTCAATGGTCGCGCGTCATGAGGGCGGACGAAAACAACGACGTGTCGGGCTCGGGTAATAGCTACACGGAGCAGCCGCCTGTCAGTGGCACGGGGCAGGGACCCTTGGCTCAGGAGCTCGCCTTGATATCGGTCTTCAACGATTATCACGCCGTCAAACTCTTTTCCTTTCGACTTGTGCATGGTCATAACGCTGACTTTTGGTGTGTCTTTTTGGGCGACGTTCACAGCTTGGTCTGCGAGAGCGAGCCTTACAACATCCGCGGCACTTATATATCCAGAAGTGCCGTTCCATGCGTCGAGTAGCGCCCATGCGAGGGCATCCGTCGCCTTGAGTAGCCTCAGAAAGCGCGCATGACGGAAGATTTCGTCGAGCTCGGCTGAATCAGTTAGTTTAGCACGGGCGGTTTGCCAGTCACTAACAGGCTGTCCAGTGAATTCTGAAAGGGTTTTGAATCGCTCTAGCAATACTTGCGCGGTCTTAGCAGCGGGCTTTCGATAGGCCTCAATTGCTGCGATCGATTTTGTCAGAGTATTGATCCTAGAGCGTGCCC
Organism: Arthrobacter sp. YC-RL1; assembly: GCF_001454985.1. Lineage (NCBI taxonomy): Bacteria > Bacillati > Actinomycetota > Actinomycetes > Micrococcales > Micrococcaceae > Arthrobacter > Arthrobacter sp. YC-RL1. Next base: position 26,722 of record NZ_CP013298.1, on the reverse strand, counting down.
CCATCGTTCCATTACCGAGCTTGATTCGGTAATAATCTGCGATCTGTATAAGTGTGTCTACGACAGCATCCTTTTGTTGCTTGAGGGGCCACTCGAGAATACTGGCAATAACTAGTGCCGATGCAGCAACCAACTCGGGCTCCCAAGCGAGAACGTGATCGATGGCAGGCACAGTATCTCCCTTGTCGGTACTTCGCTCATTAGTGAGCGCCTCCGAAATACGTGCGGCAAGTGCATTGGTGCGCGTCAAGATAGCGATCGATGGTTTACTGCCAAGATAGTCGGTCAATACTTCTCGCGTCGCGACAACGAGTTCGTGCGTAAATATTTCAGTAGGACGGTAGCGGTATCGCTTATCGACGACGTTTTTGGGCATCTCTACAGACTGGTTGAGCAAGACAGCATTTGCGTAGTCGAGGATACCTCCGCTGGGACTCCGGTGGTTGTCTTCAGATAGATCAAACGATGTCGGCAGTAACGTCTTCCGAAGTTCCTCCAACCGATACTCATCAATACCATCAAGGTGGTCAAAGATTCGCTGGTCGGGGTCAGCGAGGCAGACTGTAGTGCTATCCTCTGCAAGAGCCTTGATTACTCGCCATTGATCACGGTTTGTGTCTTGAAACTCGTCGATGATGATCAATGGATAGCGGTCGCTGTATAGATGCCGGACGTCGGCCGAACGCTCCATAAGATCGGCGGCCAGGGGAGCAAGGGTATCGAAGACGAATACCGACTCCTCGCGGGCAAGCCGCATCTTTTCCAGAGCCCAGTCACCGTCGTAGTCTGCTCGACGTTGCGCCTCTCGTTCAGGCGTGATGAACCTGGCGGGAGCGCCCGTCAGGAGGCATCCATGACTACGAATGACCTCCAAGAAGAATGCGTGGAAGGTCCGGACCTCGATAGCCTTACGATCAGCCGAAGTTAGAATCCCTGACATTCGTTCGGTGACCTGCCGGACTGCGGCTCTTGAGAAACTTAGGAACAGGATTCTTTGCTCCTGTTCCAAGCGTTCAACGTTTTTCTTAGCTTTAAGTAGAGCTATCGTAGTCTTGCCACATCCGGGACCTCCTTCGATTAAAAGGTGACCTGAGGTATGCAGGATATTGTTGCGCATTGCATCAAGATAAATTTGAGCCACCTAAGAATCTGCCCTTGTCTCATCGGTTGATAAGACCACACTCGCACCGACACTCTCGCCACCCGTTTCGCGCGCGGAAAGCGATACGCTAGGCCTAGCGAGATCCATATCGATATCGAGGAGAAGTTTCATAATCGACTCGGGAAGTTCAGAGGCATTAGCGGCTTCTGCAACGAGGTTGGCAGCGTAACCCGCATGGGCGCCCTTACGCGCTTTGAGAACTCTTCTGATCAGTTGGTCGACGTCATCCACCGAAGCATCATTCGAAAGGGTTCCACAGTCGGGATAATCATCACGTTTCGCTGACTTCTCGAGGAACCGACGCTTAACGGTCTCCGGCATCTCTGCGACAAGCAAATCCTCCACTCCTGCATAGGGAATTACCCGGTAAATTGTGAAGTCTTCGGTCTTTAGTGCCAGTTCAGGGGAGAAAGTGTTGTTCGGTTTGTCATGGATGCCATAGACAGATTTTCCCAAGCTCTTGAAGAGAGGGGCGTACACAGGCACAGAGACATCATTGCCGGCATCAAATATTGTGACTCCGGCCAAGTCTAGATGAGTGTAAGCGACATTCTCATCCGATTCCAAGACATCGGCTGCGACGGGGATTAGAGATGCCTCAGTTGCTCCTTCGACTACGAGCACGCCGCGGGCAAGAACTGCTTCGGCAAATTGTCGGCGGTTTTCTCGGTAGCGCTTTGCCTTGTAATCAGGTGGCAAAGTCACCGGGCCACCGCTGAGCTCGCCTGAGTTATTCCGTTGCAGGACTAGAATGTTTTCGGGTTCGAAACGCTCAATCACATATGGTGAGTGGGAAGTGACAATCGCTTGACCCATGCGAGTAGTGGCGAAGTCGAGTAGGCGTCGTTGCGAATGTGGAGGTAATGCCATCTCTGGTTCTTCAATTGCAAAGATTACCGATGAATCACCTTTCAACTCGGCAATATACGTCAAGAGCGCAAAAACTAAAAGATTTAGCGATCCGGTACTGAGCCGCCTAAAGGGAACAGGGATGTTGCCGGGGGCGTTGGCGATGAATACGCTCAAAACTTCCCGAATATTCGTACGGGTTAGGTCGGAAGCATAGATCTGTATGTTTTCGTCGCCTTGGCCAACGGACATGAATCGAGCAATTCGGCTTTCAACGCCGTCAAGGATGTCCGAGAGCCTTGACCCGGAAGTGGCCAAGCCGAGACCGGAAAGGTCTTCTCGCAGTTTTTCCCAGAGAGTAACCTCGGTATTCGATTCCAGTCGTATGATGGTGTCGAGCAAAGAGCCGCGCTGCAGACTGAGAGCACGCGATCCGGTCCTGTTCGGACGCAGGTAAAGGTAACCACAGTGACGTTTATCTTCCCGCGTAAACGTTCGTCGTCCTCCACCTAACAGCTCGTCTTCCATTGTGAGATCGTCTGCGACGGGAGTGGGGTGTGCGAAGAAGGTTCCGCCTTCGAAATCATCTTCGGCTGGATTGAAACGTCCGACGAAGGCGACTGGAAGGCACCAAGGGTGATCGTCTGAAGAATCGACGGAATCGGGTTCTAGGTCTGCGAAATTATTGCGTTCGTGGTCCCATTTGCGCAGGTGGCCGGCGAACCGCCGAGTGGCAGAGTCAGAAAGATCTACAAGGACGACCTCGATCTGAATCTCGATGTTCTGTGCTTCCTCCCCTAAATAGCTCGATGCGTAGAAGTCGTACTCGTCCACTACTGGGCGACGGTACATACGTTCAGGCCCTAGAACAAGGTCAAGCGCTTCACACAAGGTCGATTTTCCAACGCTGTTGCTACCCACGAGGAGTGTATGACCGTCAATAAGGATTTGACCGGTCTTAACTCCTCTAAAATTGCTGACGGTAATTCGTCTTACTCGCATTGCAAAATCTTCCTATGTAGTTGTGCGCGGATTCCTGGATATGAACTGCCGCGAGAGCCTTATGCTGCTACAGGCACCAAATTTCGAACGAAGTCACGGACGTCAGTCGAATAGAGATCGAGATAGGTGGATGCCTCGGAAACGCTGACTTTATTTGTAGAACCGAACATTACCTTACGAAGGAGTTGCGATGCCTCGGGGACGATGCCGCCGGGCTCCGCTTTGCGATATCCAAGTTCAGAAAGAGTCATGCAGTTGCTGCGATATTGCCAATCGCTCAAAAGGCCCAGCTCATGGAGTCGATGAGTCATGGCCATCGCGGAAACCTTCCAGAACGACCGCGCAGCGAGGATGCGCTTGATACTTGCGCCGCGCATCGATTGAGCACGAATGCAACTACCGGGCATGAGGAAGCTAGCCGCAAAACGGTTCGCTTCGATTTCTCGTTCTTTTGAAGTACTCGGGTCCATCTCCAGATCGCCATGCAGGACAAGGTGCCCCAGCTCGTGCGCTAGGTCAAACCGCTGTCGTTCAGCCGATCTTGAAGTGTTCAGGAATACGTATGGTTTGTTATCTCTCATAAAGCAGAAAGCGTCAATGTCGGTGTACTCGTGATGAAGCGCAGCTACGCGGACGCCCTTAGACTCCAGCAGATGGAGCATGTTTGGTATCGGTCGGTCGCCAAAGTTCCATCGGTGCCGAACAAGTTCCGCAGCGTGACTAGGATCGAGCTTGTCGAAGGAAGGAATATCAGGAATAGGCAAACGAAACTTTGACTCGATCACTTCGAAAAACTCCACAGCAAGGCTTGCGCTCGCTAATACCGCGTCTCGTGTCGCAGCGGTAGTTTTGCTGAGCTTGCGAAAACTCGCTGCTTCTACTGGAACAATTTCAGCAGCGTCGCGTTCGAAGAATTTCCGCGGAACTGAGAGCGTGTTGGCGAGCTTAACGAGGTTTTCTTCGCTTGGGGCTAGCTTTCCGCTCTCATAGTTGGTCAGCGAACGGAGAGACACCCCACTCTCTTTCGCTAGCATAGTCAGGGTTAAAGCCAAACGTTGGCGCGCTTGTTTGAGACGGGAAGGATTGAACATACTTAGTCTTTCGAACTTTAGAGTGGCTGAACCGCGACATCGATGCTGCCATCCTCAGGATGATCAAACACGGACAAATCTCCGTCTAGATCAAGGAAATCGATAATGATTCGATCCTTCCAATCCGTTACGATCCCGCTCTCGGTCATATCCATTGGACGCGACAATTCGAGGTTCAAACCTCGTTCAGTTCTTTCGTGCACGAGCAACCACAAGGGTGAATCCGCCACAGCGGAAGTAGGGTATTGCGTTATAGCTGTAGCGGGAATATCGAACAACGCAGGCATCTGCGTGTTGGGTGCTGCGAGCGAAGCACGCGTTGATTTCCCCTTGCGACGTGTCCTAGGCTTCCGGCGGCGATCTGGATGCGCTACGTTCTGGCCAGATGCGATCGTGAGTGAAATCAGTCCATCAGGATGTACTAATCGCGGCTGCTGCTCGACGTACACTAGCCGCCACCCGGAGGGGGAAAGGATCTGGTGCAGCTGCAGCATCGACTCATGATAAATGTCTGTGCCCGGTGTCGAACGCAGGGCTAAAGAAGAACGATTGGCTGCACGAGAAAGCCCTGGTCGCAAGGCGGTATGGATCAGTTCTGTCGACAAACCGAACGCGGTAAGGCGACGCTCACCTTCGGGCAGGTTGGGCGATAATAAAGCTGTGAGTTCCATTGGACCCCTTCCGAGCGATTGCGCATAACGATACCACAAATGTGGTTAAATATCGCGCAACACAGAATCGTGCATCAAAGTCCCGAGGGTTGGCGGTATCCAGGTGCAATGAGTCATTCATTCAGTTGGCGTCGAATGGCATCCTGAGCCAGTCGCAGAACGACTTATGCCCCAAGGTTGCAGGATATACCGCGACTCGTTTCAGAACCGTTCGTTTATGACACACTATTCTGCCGTCTGGACTTATGATCCTTGACAGTTGAAAACTCAATAGTTTTTTAAGTTCGCTTGGTCGCAAAACTCAGTGCCACAAACTATGCGTCGAAACAGTGGCCGCGCCACGAGTATTGATACATTTAGAGCCATGGGACACCTCCTCGGATACGCCAGAGTTTCCACCGGCGACCAAGACGCGCAACTTCAGCTCGATGCATTGACTAACGCCGGCTGCTACCGGATCTTTACAGACACTGCCTCCGGCGCCCTTGAGTCACGGCCAGAGCTTGATAAGCTCCTGGACCAAATTCGCCCCGGAGACACTCTCGTAGTCTGGCGCCTGGACCGACTCGGCCGATCCATCCGTCACCTGATTAACCACATGGACGCGTTGCAGCAACAAGGCGTCGAGTTTAAATCCCTGCAGGAGAATATAGACACCAGTTCTTCGGGTGGCCGGCTCGTGTTCAACATCTTTGCTTCCCTGGCAGAGTTCGAACGAGACCTCATCCGTGAACGCACCAATGCCGGCTTAGCTGCGGCACGTGCCCGTGGACGTACCGGCGGCCGCCCCTCGTCCCTCTCCCCTGACAAGCTGCGCACCGCGAAGAGGCTGTATGAGCAGAAGGACATGACGGTCGCGCAAATTGGTGAAGTTCTGGGTGTCAGCCGCAGCACCGTTTATCGGGCGCTGAGGCGCAACGCTAAGGAGTAAGCTTCTCGAATGCAGCGGCTACTCTTAGATCGAAATAATCAAGTTCCGATCTCCGAATAACCGAGAATTTCTCCATGAACATCCTCGACCGTGATCTCCAACCGTAAACGTTCAATGAGTAGCTTGGCACCAAGGCCTCTCTGAACATGCTCTAGGATCTCCCGTTCGATCTGCTGAACGGTAGCTTCGGTGAGCATGCTGACGGTGCATCTGACCAGCCACTGAACATGAGGTATTTTCGTGTCAGTGGCCTTAACCTCGGTGTAGTTCAACTGGGCAGTTTGGGATCGCGAGAACTGCTGCCTAATGCTGCTGATGATCTCGCTCGCTGGGACACGTACAATTTTTCCCGTGTCGCGTGAGGCAGCTTCCCATGTCCTCTGCATAGGTCGCAGTTTTGAAATCTTGGCCAGGACAGTGCTAGTTATGTCGGCGCCGTCGGCGGAGCGAGCTTCGCCTCTAAGCTGGTCCAGGACAGTAGCGGTTTGGTCCTTGAGGCGGCGTCGTTCTTGGTGGCACCATCGGCATTCGAGTTCATGCAGGTCTGGTGCGTCATCAAGCTTATGGAGTACGTCTTCTATCGTGCGTCCGCAGGGAAGATTTTTCATGACACCGCCTCAATGATTGCCTTGCGCGCCCGGGCGACCCGTCCGCGAATAGTGGATTCTGACGTGTTGGCGATTGCGGCTGCTTGCTCATAGGTCATTCCCTCAAGGCATACCAGAACAAAAGCCTGCTTCAAGGTCGAAGGAAGCTTAGTGACGATACCCCACGCCATATCAACCTCGCTTCGTTGTACGGCCAAGTATTCGGGTGAAAGATGCTCCGGCGCCGGCTGGCCAGAGAATTCTTCAGCATCAACAACGTGAACCCGATTTTGAGCCGAACGAGCTCGATCCAGGCAAACATTCCTTGCCATTCGGAAAATCCACGTCTTGAAGGCACCATTGGCCTTGAGCGTATGCAGGTTTTTCCACGCCTTGATCCAAACTTCCTGCACAGCGTCGTCCGCGTCCTGCCAATTCTCAAAGAAGGAACGACAATATCTCCCAAGCCCCGGTGTTAATTCGGCAACGAGCACCCCGAAAGCTTCTGGATCGCCCTCACGGGATCGGCCCACGATCGCCAGCCGCTCTAATTCGTCCACACAACCTCCTTGTGTGATGCAGATCACTTATTTTGTGTGTGAGGATATGGGTACGGACCTCGTCTGTATGAGTGTAAGCGAAAAAGTTTCCCTCGATATAGGAGCTAAGAACATGGCACAGCCAATGTCGAACGACAAGATCATCAAGCCAACCGGCGAGGAACTGGAACGCCAGGCAAAGCGTCAAGGAAACCGCGAGGTATCGGAGGAACGGCTTTCCGGTCCGCTGCACACCGAACTGGGCAAGACCACGATCGAAGACCGCGTGGTCCAGAAGATTGCCAGCATTGCAGCTCGGGAGGTGCCCGGCGTATACGCAATGGGCAATGCTGCCCGGCGAACTTTCAACTCACTTGCCGAACGCATTCCAGGAGCATCGGCAAATACTTCCGGTGGCGTAAGCGTTGAGAAGGGTGAGCAACAGACCGCGATCGATGTCTCCATCGTCATCTCTTACGGTTTCTCCATCGTGGAGGTTTCGAACGACATCCGTTCCAATATCGTCGCTCAAGTTGAGCGTGCCACCGGTTTGGAAGTCATCGAAGTGAATATCGATGTGACCGATGTGCACCTGCCAGAAGACGACGAAGATGACGAGCCGCGCGAGGACCTGAAGTAGGACTTTGCACCACCGGTGAATAACGAAAGGAAAAACCATGAATCAGCTCAGGTGGGGACTAGTCGTAGGGCTAGTGGCCGGGTTGCTTATCGCATTCGGCTCATTCACCCAGTTCATAGTCGTAGCATTCTTCGTGCTCATCGGTGGTGCGGTCGGCTGGTTCTTGCAGACGCGCGTCGACTGGGAGCGTGTTTTCATTAGCCGCCGGAGGTAACTCTCATGGCAACAGATAACAATGGCGCAGGTTTAACAACTGTCGATACGCAGGTCTATTCAAAGATTGCCGCTAAGGCAGCTTCGAAAGTTCCCGGAGTCGGTGCCAGTTCCGGAGGGCTTCTGCATCTAAGCAAACCCGATGGTATCGAAGGAAAACCTGAGGCAACTGTCGAAGTACTTAGAAGCACTGTAGCCGTGGCACTCAAAGTTGGGATCCGCTACCCGCTCAACATTCCGCGTACTTGTGATGCGATCCGGAAACAAGTGATTGATGAGCTAACAAAGTACTTGGGGGTCGCATCAGTCCAAGTTGATATTCAGGTTGCCTGGCTTCACGCCAAACCGTCTACAGCGAGGGAGAGGGTTTTACGATGAATCGATTCTGGCATGTCCGCAGCGCCCGGACCGCAACCTTGCTGACCAGTTCTCTCGTGCTACTAGGAATTTCAGTAACCGCATTAGTGGTCTGCCTGATCCGGCTAACTAGTGGTGCATGGCCCGGCTGGATCTCGGGTGGCCTAGATGCCATTAAAAACATTGGGTGGGCCGATAGCACCGTGCTAGGTAGTGCCATTGGCGTGAGCGTTCTAGGACTCCTTCTGCTTGTCGTAGCTTTGAATCCGGGAAGGCATAAGACGACCTTGCTGGCCTGGGACTCTCCAGCATCGCGTGAAGAATGGGTGGTCGAGAATCACGGCCTAACCCGCCTTGCACGACACGAAGCGCAACGCACCGACGGGGTACATGACGCGTCACCAGTGTTACGGGGAAACAGAATGCGCATCAGCATCTCAACGCCCGTTCACGAAACCAGCACCATTTCAAAGGCGGTACATAAGAACGTTCAAACTGCGCTCGATGCTATGCCACTGGCACAGGACTTCAGCATCGAAACTCATACTAGCGCTAGAGGAGGGCAGTAGATTTGTGGAAACCAAACGGTGTCCGTCAACGCGTCGTGCTGGCGTTGGTAGGTTTGCTTCTGCTCCTGATGGGCGGCGCAATAACGTGGACGAGTTGGAGCTCTAGAACAGCTGAAAGCGCTCAAGGGCCTTCGCGTATCCGTGATTCACTGCCTATTCAGATGCCTGAATTAGCAACATTTACTGCCGCAGCACTGGCAGTATTAACCGTTCTCGCCTTGCTGAGTGTGCTTTCAACGCTTCCGCAAAAGCCCAGCAAGAGAACTTTCATTTACAGAGCTGAAACTGGCGATGGTATAAGCAGTATGGAAACAGAAACCATCGCACGAGCAGCACAGCAAGCTGCTCAACACTCTTCGGAGATCAGTGATGCCGAAATCCGGATTAGCGGCAGCGCCCAGCACCCGGTGCTCTATGCACGCTATACCTTGCGCGTAGAAGCCCGGGCACTGGACGGAATGAACCTCATCAGGGAAACTCTCATCCCAGACTTAGAACAAGCCCTCGGCGCTCAGTTCGTAGAAAAGCACATCAGCATTGATTTTCTACCCAAGAAAGCCGAACCAAGCAACAAAATAACATTGTCTGTGTAAGTTCCGAGTCGAATTTTCCGAGACGAACCAACACGCATCTCGCAAGCGAATCCATGGACAAAGCCTGGGTCTCAGACACGATCAAAGAACGAGTAGGTGTAACTCCTGTTTCCGTTAATCATTGATACAAGAGGTCCTTGCCGCTCTCAGCAGAGCGGTAAGGACCTCTCGTTTTCCAGGGCTTCCATGTCCACTTGGGGGCTGGACATGGAGCTAGACCACTGTTCTGGTTTCGATTAGGGGGAGCGAAACCAAATGCCCGGTCTGGTCTGAGGCCACGCTAGCAATAAATCTGGCTACGCGGAATAAAAACTGTAGAGAATCTCGACATGATTGCGCCTGGCACACAGCGTTGAATGTCTCTCTACCTAAGGGTTGCGGGACGTCTCAATGGATACCACTCCCTGTGAGCCACAACGATAAGTGGCCTGTTTTTCACAGTGCTTAGTGGCGGTGTTTTCTGGCCTTGGCTGTTGCATCTTTGGGCCGATGGATCAAGCACCCACATTGACTGCTGTCGCTCGGTGCGCGGCGTCTGATTAGTGAACAGGGGTGCTGATCGCTACGGCCCGCTTGGCGGCAGGGAGTGATTCCTCGGCGGTTGCGGAACCGCCGCACTGCCGAAGTTCGCGCAGTGGTCCTGCCGGACTCCATGGGTGGTCTCGGCGAGAGCTATCGCTGGATGGCTGGGGCTAGGCCAGGGAGAGGAAGAGTTTTTCCATGTCGGCACGGTCGGCTGTGGGGTCCTCGCTTTTCAGGCACTGCTCGAGCCCGGTGGCGATAATGGAGAACCCGGCACGGTCTATGGCCTTGGAGGCGGCGGAAAGCTGGGTGACCACCGCGCGGCAGTCGCCGCCTTCCTCCAGCATGCGGATCACGGCGTTCAGCTGGCCCTGGGCGCGCTTGAGCCTGTTGATGGCCGGTTTCATGGTGTCCGCTTCAAGTTCCATGGTGGGTCCCTTCAAGGTGTTGATTTCTTCAATGATATACCCCTGGGGGTTTCCTTGGCGTATCAATGGCAGTGATTCTCGATACCCCCCTGGGTATATGCCATACTCGAATACAGAGGGGGCGGCCAAGCCTCCATCAACAACCCCAGACGCAAGGAGTCACCATATGTGCCGTGCGACCAAATGCCGTAAGTGTCAGAAAACCACCTGGGCCGGATGTGGCCAGCATGTCAAGCAGGTCATGGCCCACGTGCCGCGGAGCGAGCGCTGCTCCTGCGATCCAAATGCCCCGAAGGAGTCCGGCAAGAAAGGCAGCTTCTTCGCGCGCCTCTTGGGCCGCTAGGCCCAGCCTCGCATGCGCCTGCGGCGATCGGCATCATTCCCGATGGTGTCGATCGCCGCTTTTTTGTGCATCCGTGAACGACTTGACGGATACCCCAGGGGGTATTATTGTTGCCTGTGAACCGGATACCCCCAGGGGTATGAAGGGTAAACTGACCAACCACAAGGAGAACCAATGCTTCTCGAACGAATCTATGACGAGGACCTGGCACAGGCCAGCTACTTCATCGGCTGCCAGGCCAAGGGCGAGGCCCTCGTGGTGGACGCCCGGCGCGACATCCAGGTGTACCGGGACCTTGCCGCAAAAAACGGCATGAAGATCACCGCCGTCACCGAGACCCACATCCACGCCGACTACCTCTCCGGCACCCGGGAGCTGGCCGCCGCCACCGACGCGGAGATTTACGTTTCGGGCGAGGGCGGGCCGGACTGGCAATACGAATTCGAAGCCGAACGCCTCTTTGACCAGTCCACCATCACGCTGGGAAACATCACCGTCACCGCCCTGCACACCCCGGGGCACACCCCCGAACACCTCTCCTTCCTGGTCACCGACGGCGCCTTCAGTGACAAGCCGGGCTTCCTGCTCTCGGGCGACTTCGTCTTCTCCGGGGACCTGGGCCGCCCGGACCTGCTCGACGAGGCCGCCGGCGGTACCGACACCCGTTTCGCCGGGGCCCACGACCTCTTCGTCTCGCTGAAGAACAAGTTCCTGACCCTGCCTGACTACGTCCAGGTCTACCCGGGCCACGGCGCCGGCAGCGCTTGCGGCAAGGCCTTGGGCGCCATCCCGTCCTCCACCGTCGGGTATGAGCGCAACTTCGCGTGGTGGGGTCCCTACCTAGAGGCAAACGACGAGGCTGGATTCGTCGAGGCCCTGCTTGACGGGCAGCCCGACGCCCACGCCTACTTCGGCCGCATGAAGCGCGAAAACCGCCAGGGTCCGGCCGTCCTGGGCGAACGCGCACCGCTGGCCCAGCTGGCCATCGAGGACGTTGCCACCGCCCTGGCCGCGAACGAAATCGGCATTGTCGACACCCGCCACCACACCGAGGTCCACGAGGGAACCGTCGCAGGGGCACTGAACATTCCCGCCGGCACCAAGGCGGCAAGCTACGGTGCCTGGGCCGTGGACCCGGAAACGGACCAGCGACCGCTGGTGCTCTTGGCTCCCAACAGCGAAACGGCCACCGAGATGTGGGACCACCTCATCCGCGTGGGCATCGACCGCGTCGCCGGATACATCACTTCCCTGGACGGCCTGCCGGTCTACGTGCCCCGCACGATCTCCCCGGCCGACCTGGCAGGGTTCGATGCGGCCATGGTCTTGGATGTGCGCAACAAGACCGAGCACACTGCCGGACACGTGCCCGGCTCCGAACAGCTCAACGCCGGACGGGTGCTCTGGAACACCGACAAGCTTCCGTCCGACGGCGTGATCGTGAGCTTCTGCCAGTCCGGGGTGCGCAACTCCGTGGCCGCCTCCGCCCTGCGCCGGGCCGGGTTCGACGTCGTTGAACTCGAGGGCAGCTACGCCGGATGGGCCGACTGGAAGCAAATGCAGAACGCCTAGGTTCTCCACTGCCCATCCCTCAACAATAAATTCTACGTATTCCCGGTCCCGCATCCCCCTTTCCGGATGCGGGACCGGCCGGGCGTCATGCCCGGCAGAAAGGCCCACACCCCCATGAACACCATCCCCCAGGCCACCAGCCCCGAAGAGCTCAAGGACTGGATCGATACCGGCACCGACGTCGTGGTGCTGGACGTGCGTTCCGCCGCCGAATTCGAATCCCTGCATATCAAGGGCTCCTACAACGTCCCCCTCCCGTTGCTGGCAGAACACACCGAGGAACTCGCCTCGAAACTCGACACCAAGGTGGTGCTGGTCTGCCAATCCGGCGTGCGCGCCACCGAAGCCAAGACACACCTCGCGGCAGTCGGATTCGGCAACGCCCATGTCCTGTCCGGCGGCGTCCCCGCTTACAAGCAGGCCGGTGGCGGGACCGTCGAGGGTTCCAAGCGCTGGGACCTGGAACGCCAGGTGCGCATGGCCGCCGGTTCCCTCGTGGTGGCCGGGCTGGTGGGTGGGAAGTTCCTCTCCCCGCAGCTGCGCACCGTCGCCGGTGCCATCGGCGCGGGCCTGACCTTCTCCGCGGCCACCAACACCTGCGCCATGGGCAAGGCCCTGGCCAAGATGCCGTGGAACAAGACCGGCAACGAACCGACCCGTGCATCGGTCCTCGCCCAGCTTCCGCCCAAGAAGTCCTAGCGCACACCCGGTTGGCCCGCCGCCAACCGGATTCCTCCCGGTTTCCGGGCCCGGGTCGCGTTGATCCGGGCCCGGAAAGCACCCACATACCGCTTGAACACGCCCCCGAAGGAGCAGACCATGCCCGAAATCACCATCACCGACACCGACCAGCGACGTGCCACGGACCAGGTCCTTGACGTCCGCGAAGACTTCGAAGTCGCCGAGGGAATGATCCCCGGCGCCATCCACATCCCCATGGGAGAGCTCAACACCCGCCTGGGGGAGATCGACCGGACCCGCCCCGTCATCGTCATCTGCCGCAGCGGCAACCGCAGCGCCCGCGTCGCCGACGCCCTCACCGGCGCCGGATTCACCGCCGACACCATGGCCGGCGGCATGACCGCCTGGCAACGTGCCGGCCTGCCCGTCACCTAAAGCCATACCCCGGCGCCAACCCCACCCGCGTCCCCTGCCCTTCCTTCCCAGACAAGGCCACCTCCATGACCCTCACCCTCGCACTCACCCTCCTGCTCTCGATGCTGATCGGGATCTCCCTCGGCCTGCTCGGCGGGGGCGGGTCCATCCTCACCGTCCCGATCCTCACCTACGTCGCCGGCATGAACCCCAAGGAAGCCATCGCCGCCTCGCTCTTCGTCGTCGGCACGACCTCCGCCGTCAGCGCCGTGACCCACGCCCGCAAGAAACGTGTGCAATGGCGCACCGGACTCGTCTTCGGCGCCGCCGGCATGGCAGGGGCCTTCGGCGGCGGCCTCCTGGGGGGCCATATTCCCGGAACGATCCTCATGATCGCCTTCGCCCTCATGATGGTCGCCACCTCCCTGGCCATGATCCGCGGCCGTAAGAACCCCGCAGGCGCACCCCACCAGGGGGATCTGCCGGTGCCCAAGGTCATCATCGAGGGCCTGGTCGTCGGCTTGGTCACCGGGCTCGTCGGTGCCGGCGGCGGCTTCCTCGTCGTTCCGGCACTCGCCCTGCTTGGCGGCCTGTCCATGCCCGTCGCCGTCGGCACCTCGCTGGTGGTTATCGCCATGAAGTCCTTCGCCGGACTCGGCGGCTACCTCACCACCGTCACCCTGGACTGGACACTTGTCGGCGGAGTCACAGCCGCCGCGATCCTCGGCTCCTTCCTCGGCGCACGCCTGGCCGGACGCATCCCCGAAGCGGCCCTGCGCAAGGGCTTTGGCTTCTTCGTCCTGGCCATGGGCGTCTTCGTCCTCGTCCAGGAACTACCCTCCCCCGCCAACCTCATCCTGGGCCTCGCGGCCACCGCAATCGCCGCGGCCGCGGCCCTGTGCTGGTTTGCCATCCCCGCATGCCCCCTGCGACGCAAGTCCCTGGGTTCACCCGCCACCACCACGGCAACCGAAGCCCGCTAGCCCCGGCTCCCCGCCGTGTTGCCCCTCCAGCCTCGGCACTCCAGGAGTCCGCGCATGAAACCGTCCACCACCAAGATCCTCCCTGTCCTGGGTTTGCGCGCCAACGCGGCCCAGTTCGCGTTGCTTGTCGCGGTCAACGCACTCGTCGGCGGGATGGTCGGGCAACAGCAAACCGTCCTTCCGCTGCTGGCCCACGCGGAGTTCGGCCTGAGCGGATACACGTTCCTCTTCGCCTACGTGGCGGCCTTCGGGATCGCCAAGGCGACCTCCAACTGGTTCGCCGGGACCCTCTCGGACCGCTACGGACGCAAGCCCGTGCTGCTGGCCGGGTGGCTCTTCGCCATCCCGGTGCCGCTCATGCTCATTTTCGCCCCGGACTGGAGCTGGGTCGTCGCCGCGAACGTTCTGCTGGGCATCAACCAAGGCCTGACCTGGTCGACCACCGTCATCATGAAGATCGATCTGGTAGGCCCGGCCCAGCGCGGCCTGGCCATGGGACTGAACGAGGCCGCGGGCTACGGTGCCGTGGCCGCCACGTCCCTGCTGGCCGGATACCTCGCCGAACAGTACGGGCTGCGTCCGGCGCCCTTCCTCTTGGGAATCGCCTACACCGCCTTGGCACTGCTGCTGTCGGGCCTTTTCGTCCGGGAGACCCACCCACATGCCCTCCTGGATGCCGGAAACATGGCTGCCCGGGGCGCCTCCGCCCGGCATGGCCTGGACGCCAACCTAGCCAACGGCCAAATCTTTTCCCTGACCAGCTTCCGGGAACCGGCCTTGTCCTCGGCGAGCCTGGCCGGCCTGGTGAACAACCTGAACTTCGGACTCTCCTGGGGCCTGTTCCCCCTCCTGTTCGCCACCGCGGATCTCAGCATGGGCC
The DNA here is from genome assembly GCF_001454985.1 of Arthrobacter sp. YC-RL1. Taxonomy (NCBI): domain Bacteria; kingdom Bacillati; phylum Actinomycetota; class Actinomycetes; order Micrococcales; family Micrococcaceae; genus Arthrobacter; species Arthrobacter sp. YC-RL1. The sequence continues at coordinate 11,695 of NZ_CP013298.1, read as the reverse complement.
AGATCGGCCTGCTTTTCGCCCTGTATCCCGGGGTCTGGGGCATAGGCCAAATGGCGACCGGTGCTCTCTCGGACCGGATCGGACGCAAACACCTCATCACCACCGGCATGTTGGTCCAGGCCGGAGCCCTTGCGATCATCGCGCTCGGGGACGGCTTTGGTGCCTGGGCCTCGGGAACCGTATTGCTCGGCGCGGGAACCGCCATGGTCTACCCCACGCTGCTGGCCTCCGTGGGCGACGTCGCCCATCCCGCTTGGAGGGGACGCGCGGTGGGCGTCTACCGGGTCTGGCGCGACCTCGGATATGCCGTCGGTGCCATCATTGGCGGGATCGTCGCCGACCTGTTCGGGCTCAACGCCGGCGTCTGGATGGCCGCGGCACTCAGTGCAGCCGCAGGGCTGATCGTCGCGATCCGCATGTATGAAACGCACCCACCGCATCCCCGGCCGACCCCTGGGGGCAATGCCCTGGCAACACTTCCGCGCGATCACACCAACCCGTAGCATGGCCACAGAACCGAGGTCCCATGCCGTGGCGGAGCACGCAGTCGCGCTCGGCACGCCTCCACACCACGACCCGAGGAGAACCGCCATGACCTACACCCACGCCATCACCGTCCCGCTGTCATGGCAAGACGCCGTCGAACGGACACGCGGCGCCCTGGCAGAACAGGGATTCGGTGTCCTGACGGAAATCGATGTGAAGGCGACCTTCACCCAAAAGCTGGGCCAGGAGGCCGGGGTCTCCGTGGGGGACTACATCATCCTCGGGGCCTGCAACCCGCAACTGGCCCAACGCGGCATCACCGCCGAACCGCAGCTGGGCGCACTGCTCCCGTGCAACGTCGTCGTACGTCGCGCTCCCGCCGCCACGGAAACCACCATCGAGGCCATCGACCCGCAAACCATGGTCAAGCTCAGCCAGAGCGACGCGACACGCGAGGTCGCCAACGAAGCCGACGCCAGGCTTCAGGCGGCATTGAAGGAAATCTCCGGAACAGTAGGTACCTAGGTTCTCACCTCATTGGCACAGGTCGCTCGCACGATTCCCACATCGCTAACGGGCACCGATTCCTGCGCGGAGCTCCATGCGGAGCCAGGTACCTCAGGAATCGGCCCATGAACCGTCCGGTTCCGGACAGTGTTAAGGGCACCAAACGCGCCGACCACCACCCGCCAAGTCAGCAAAGAGTGATGGGCGTTGTAGCCACGGACAACAGTTATTGAGCGGATAAGCCGGGAAACCACCGTCTTGAAAACCTAAAGCTTTTTGAGACGCTACCTAGAGTAGAAACTTGTCTCATCAAATACTTGGAAAACGCGGGCTGTATTTGTCTTATAAACTCGTCCCAACGTAAAACGTCTTACTTGCTTGCCGCACAGGGGTTTTTGAGTCACACTGGGCAGGTGAGGCATTTGGGATACACACGAGTGAGCACTTCGAGCCAAGACGCGGCCTTGCAACTCGACGCTCTTGCTGCAGCGGGGGTGCAGAAACGCGACGTGTTCGCCGATGTGACGTCCGGCAGCCGGAGCGCGATTGAGCGGCCCGGGATGAAGAAACTGCTCGAGTACGCGCAGTCCGGGGACACCGTGGTGGTCTGGCGAGTAGACCGGCTCGGGCGATCCCTGATCGATGTTTTGAACACCGTGAACCTCTTGCGCGAGCGCGGGGTGAATGTCCGCTCCATTTCCGATGGGATCGACCCGGCCACGTCGACCGGGCGGATGATGCTGAACATGCTGGCCTCGTTGGCCGAGTACGAGCGCGAGCTGATCGTTGAACGAGTCAATGCCGGCATTGCTGCCGCCCGGCAATCCGGAACCCGTTTCGGCCGGCCGGTCTCTGACCCGGCGGTGATTGCCGATAAGCTCGCGATCGCCAAAGATGCCCGCGCCAGGGGACGCACCGCCGAAGACGCAGCACGTCTGGTTGGCTGGAGCCGCGCGACGTTCTACCGCCACTTGGGCCAAGAATCCGCCTCTGTCAAGAGCCTGTGATCGGCCATGTCCCGGCGAAGCGAACCGCGCAGGGACGCACCGCTGGGACAAAACCAGAATGGCAGCAGTACCGTGAAAGCAGGAACCTCTTACAGCGGCCTGATCAAGGCAACGGCACGCTGGGAAATACTGCGGCAACACGTCGAAGACGGAGTGCCGCTGACGGTCTTGGCTGAGGAACACCACATCGGCCTGAGGACACTGCAGCGATGGCACCAGAGCTTCAAGCTCCAGGGGAAGCCTGGTCTGGAACCGGTGGCACAGGGCAAACGCGGACGCCGGATGCCCAGCGACTTCGTGAAGCTGGTCGAAGGCCTCGCCTTAGCTAAACTGCCCAGGACGACGGCAGCCATCCACCAGCAAGCTAACAAGGTGGCGCTCCACCAGGGGTGGGCACCGGTTTCCTACTCAACCATCCGCTCGATTGTCGGCGAGATAGATCCCGGGATGATGACACTGGCGCAGCAAGGCGCGGCGGTGTACCGCGATAAGTACGAACTGGTCTGGCGCCGCCGCGCCGAACGTCCGAACGCGGTGTGGCAGGCTGATCATACCGAGCTCGACATTCTGGTTTTTGACACTGGTCATCGGCCGGTTCGCCCGTGGCTCACCACGATCATGGATGATTACTCGCGAGCCCTGTGCGGGTACATGGTCTTCACCGGTGCTCCCTCATCCTTGAATACGGCATTGGCGTTGCGTGAGGCGATCTGGCCCAAAAAGACAGCTGATTGGCCGATGTGCGGAATCCCTGATGTGCTCTACGTGGACCACGGAACCGATTTCACGAGCCACCACATGGCGCAGGCCGCCAGAGACCTGCACTTCGAAATCACTTTCTCTGCAGTAGCCCGGCCACAGGGCAGAGGAAAGATTGAGCGTTTCTTCGGTACGTTGAATACCGAGCTTTTGGCCCGGCTACCGGGTTACTTACACAACGTACGCAATCCCAAACCCGGACTATCGATTAGTGAACTGGACACGGCGCTAGGTGAGTTCATTGGGCAGAATTACCACCAGCGTGAACACCAAGAGATCAAAGAAACACCTCAAAAAGCGTGGCAGGGCAACGGCTGGTTGCCGCGTCTGCCTGAATCCATCGATGAACTGAACCTGCTGCTGCTCACGGTCGCCAAACCTCGAATCGTCCACCGCGATGGGGTGCACTTCCAAGGGCTACGCTACATATCTCCCTTGCTGGCTGCCTATGTCGGAGAATCCGTCATCCTTCGCTACGACCCGCGAGACGTTGCCGAGATTCAGGTCTTTCATCGTGGCCAGCACATCTGCAAAGCTGTGGATCCCACGCACGAACGATCCATCATGACCTTTAAGGACATCCAGAAAGCACGCTCTGCACGAAAGCGTCAGCTGCGCGGACAAATCAATGAACGAATCGCCACCGTCGCGGAATTTCTACCGGCCGGGCAACCAACCACGGAGGCACCCCAGCCTGATGCGGCGGTCCACCGAACCAAGAAAACGAAGCTGCGCACTTACGCGGAGGACGAGTAATGGGACCAACAACTTTTATCGCAACGAAGGAGCACCGCCGCTTCACTGAGTTCGCCAATGCGGTGCGTCGGCAGCGGACTATCGGGGTCTGCTATGGACAAGCTGGAATTGGCAAAACCCTATCGGCTAAACGTTATGCCAACTGGAGCCCGAAAGCCGAGGCGTTAATAGAGGAATGGGGCCGACGGGAGGACAGTGACCTCCAGATCTACAAGGATCTGGCCAAAACGCGGACCGTCTTCTTCACCCCAGGGGTTCTGACGACGCCTAAGCAAATCAAGGATGAACTCTCTCTGGTCACCACCCGGACCTCGATCTGTATCCATCAACATCTCGATACTTTAGGTGCCACGACGGGCCCGATGAATCAAGACAAGCATGTTGAGCTGATCATCGTCGACGAGTCGGAGCGACTCAACGCCGCTGCCTTAGAAGTGCTACGAGATAGGTATGACAGGAAAAATATCGCGCTGATGCTGATTGGGATGCCTGGCATCGAAAAGCAGTTCAGTCGATACCCTCAGCTCTATAGCCGTGTTGGTTTTGCTCACGAGTACCGTCCGCTTGCTCAGGATGAACTGCATTTCGTTCTGCAACGAAAGTGGCGTGCCCTCGGAAAACTCTGGACTTGGAGGACTTCACCGATACGCAAGCTGTCGCGGCGATCGCCCGTATCACGCGCGGTAATTTCCGGCTGATCGATCGACTCTTCACACAGATGCAGCGAGTCATAAAAATCAATGAGCTGGACACGATTACCGATGATGTTGTTGAAGCTGCGCGATCCACGCTAGTGATCGGAATCAGTTGAACCGCCAATATTAGGTGCGCAGAAACCGCCAAACGAAGTTAACAATCATAACTCCCCAACCGAAAAATCCGCGGAAACTCAACGGTTCAAAATTCTTATAACTATGTGTCGCAACCTATGGCTCCCAAAGAAGTGAGCAGCATTGGTTGTAAGACATTTTCGTGGGCACGATAACAACAGCACAGTCGAAAAAAATAAGTTTCGAACATACAAGCTAGGCGTGTCGTAGGGTTCTTAATGATGTCGCTATCTCGTATTGTAGGACTATGACATCACCACGACGACCCCGAGGGTCCGTAAACGACCCCATCGCTTTAGGGTGGAAGGTCCAGCGGAAGAATAAGGATTTCTTCACCGACCTGGCATCCAAGGCTGGGCTGTCAGGTGCAGCCATGTTCGATCTTATGATCGAAAACCTTGAACTTGATGAACGGGGCCTACCTGCTTGGGCTCCGACAAAGGATGACGAAGGAAAACTGCCTATCGACAAGCCTTAAAAGGAAAAGTCCGCGCACTGCGCGGACTTACCTAAGAATTCGAATCTGATCTGCATGAGTTTGCCGACCTAGACAGACCAGATTGACCAGAAGCTTCCGGTTACCACACCGGACGCTCCCCCTTCTTTACCCTCTTACAGGAAAGACGTTGTATGTCTATAGTAGCGCCTCCGCGCGCCCAATCAAGCACCAGCACCCCCGAAACGCCGCAAAACACCGCGACCCACACCACAAACCAACGCTGGTGCACCCGCCCTCGCGACGGCCGCGTAGCCGCGATCCTCGCCCACACCGCCCAAGGGCACCGCCCCTTCACCAAAGCCCAAACCCCCGAAGGGTTCACGGCCAAGGGCAAACGGCAGTTCAACGCGGCCAAAGAATCTCTGGCCACCAAACACGCCTATACCCCTGCCCCGCTACACATCAAGCGGGTCTCCCGCGCCCAGGAAACCTCCCCCCGGGCTATCGCTTGGGCGATTCCCCAGGGCAGCCGTAAAGTCGATCACACCGCCCAGGCCTGGCGTGCCGCCCGCTCCCTGGACGAGCTGCTCTGTCGCCGCAAGGACTGCCAGCGCAACATCATGGCCGTGCTTTGGGTGCTGCTGCGCTACACCGACCACACCACCATGACCGTGCGCATCACCTGGGACACCCTCGCCTCCAAAGCCCGCGTCAGCCGAGCCACCGTCGGCAACGCCCTCAAATTCCTGCGCACCCACGGCCTACTCGGCATCGTCGCCTCAGGCCGCAGCGCCACCTACGCCGCCAAAGCCGGCCAACCAGCCACCAACGAAGCACCCGTCTACGTCATCACCCGCCCCGTTGGCCTGGGCTTGCGCCCCCAGGACGCACCCGACACCACCCCCAAGCCAGCCACCCACGCAAAGGGCGCCACTGGTACCTGTGGAAATAACTTAGAACCCCTCCCCGTAGGGGGGTTAACCACTTACGAAGTAAGTTCCTACACGCGCACGCGCGAGAAAAACACCCAGATTGAGCCGCTACGCGGCACTGAAAATCATGGGCACGGCTACGCCGTGCGAACTCACCACCGCGATGAGCGACAAGTCACCCTGTGGCCAGCCAACCGACGCATCAGCTCGAGAAGTCAGGGGCTCTCGGCTGCCGCTGAAATCTTGCGTTTGATGCCAGATTTGGCCCGTTTTTCCAAGAAAAACGTGCTGAACATGGTCAAACCATTTTTTGACGCTGGATGGACGATCTCAGATGTTCATCATGCTTTAGATTGGCGTACTAGCCCGGGTTTACACGGCAAGGAAGTTTGGGGGGCACTCCCCCAGCATGATCGTGACACTCAGTCCTACATCGACTACTGCCGTATCCTGCGCGCAGCGATCCTCTACCGGTTGCGCCAATGGATGACCCCGACAGGCGAAGTCATGACCAGCCGATCCCAGCGTGCCACCGCACAAAGCACTCAGGCCCGCGCTGCCGCACGGGCCGCCGCCGACCGGCGGGCAAAATACCAAGCTCAACGCCCGGCACACCAAAGTGCTGCAGCAACCGGGGCAGCCAGAGCACGCGCAGCGCTGTCAGCGGCACGCGCGCTATCGACCTGAAGGTGATCCCTAACATCATTAGCTCATACGAACATTTACTCAAATGTTCATTTATTAGCCTCCTGGCGCTTTCTCTTCCTTTGTGGATCGTAGGTTTGCTGCATCCATGGCGCATATCGAACAGTTATCGCGGGATAAAGCGGTAACCCCGAGCATTGAGATATTGGCGCGTTTTTGCGCAAATACTCAGATCATCATTTGCTCACTGCCAAAAAGATTGAATTACACGCTCCCAGGAATCGGCTCAAACTTTCACATTTCCATTCCCAGCGCTCATGACGGCTCTGCCGGCCATGTGGGCCCCCCCCTGCGTAATCCCCTGCCAAATGCCATGCCCGCCAATAATGAAGTATCCGCTCATTTACTCAAATGACCATTTGCGCGAAATCTTGATGCAATCCAGGGCGAATTCCACCAATGCTTGACACCGCTCCCCGAAGCATCCGAACGCTAAACTCGGCGTTGAAGCCATCGGCATAGAGAGAAAATACTCAAAAGAGTATTTGATTCCTTACCCGCTCACTCATGAAGATTTTTGCACCAGTGAGCGAACGCAGCCCCAAGCACCACTCCCCCACCGAAATTTCAACCAAATCTACACTTTTACTCATTTTATCATTTGAGCACTTCCTGCTGCGCGACCCCGCTCAGCGAAAACAATTGAATGGCCTGGCGGGAATCTTATCTACCCCTCCCCAAGCTTTTTATGCGAGGGCTCTCATTTACTCATTTGAAGTAATGAAGCAAAGCACCCCACATCGCCGCGTGCGCGCATAATCCGCCACAAGATTGATTCAACTAATATTTGCCCCTCAGTCGCCAGTGGTCCAGGGCATCGGGTCTGTACGTTTTTGAGTAAAGTATCAAATGAATATTTAAGCAATACTTCCTCAGGGCTTATGGTCCTCTAAAGCGCAATTCCGACCCTTGAAAATGATTGAGTGCTTTGGAATGAATTCAACCTGTCACCCTCAGTGCAATACATGCGTGAAACCTCATTTACTCATTTGATGGACGGTGTATTGATGACCTGCAGCAAGGCACCGCTCTATCGGTCCTTGCGCGCGCAATCCATCTAAAGGCCGACTCAACCAATGCTTAAACCCTCAGACCACGGCCAGCCGGAATATCGGATCCGTACGTTGTTGAGTAAATTTTCAAATGATCATCTAGACAATTTCTCATGTATTCGATGGGGGAGAAGCGCCTCACGCCATCGCCCTTCACATGTGTGCGTAAATGCACTTTTACTCATTTGTGCTGATACACTTATATGTAAATCCGTATTTACTCACCCCTGCACAGCGGAAGGAATCTATGAAAACGATTGCCGTATTGAACCAAAAAGGCGGAGCTGGGAAAACCACGATCTCCACCCACCTAGCCACCGCGCTGCAGCACACTGGCCGCTCTGTGCTTTTGGTGGATTCAGACCCTCAGGGAAGCGCCCGGGACTGGGCTGCAGTCAGGGAAGAGCACCCCGTGTCCGTCGTGGGCATCGATCGCCCCACCATTGAACGCGACGTCAAAAGCCTGGCCAAGGTCGATTTCGTCGTCATCGATGGGGCCCCGCAGGCTAGTGACCTTGCTGTCTCTGCGATCAAGGCTGCTGATTTTGTCCTTATTCCCGTGCAGCCCTCGCCGTATGACATCTGGGCCACCGAGGATCTGGTTGACCTAGTCAAGCAGCGCATCGAGGTCACCGACGGGAAACTCAAGGCGGCCTTCGTCGTATCCCGCGCGATCACCGGTTCAAACATCAGCAAGGATGTCTCTGCGATCCTCGAGGATTATGGCTTGCCGGTCCTTGAATCCAAGATTTTCCAGCGTGTCGACTACCCAGGGACAGCTGCGCGTGGGTCTACAGTGATCGAAGACTTCCCTCGATCCGAGGGCACCCGAGAAATGCTTGCACTGAGTGCTGAAATTGAGTCGATCATCCTTGAGCAGGAGGTTGTCTAAATGAGCAACAGTAGAACCGGGCTCAGCGCAGGGCGTCCAAGCCAGCGAACCGAAAACGAGAAGAGCCGGCTGATGGCTAGTTTACGGGACACTGCTCCCGCAGAACCGCTGACACGAGTGAACTTCGAACTACCTAAAAGCCTGCATACGAAGCTGAAAATCCATGTGGCTCGCAGTGAACACAAAAGCATTCGCGAGTTCTTGACTGAATATATTGAGTCACTCCCTGAAGAGTAAACACATCAAGATGTAAATCATCTTTTGAGTGCATGAGTAGATCACCATCTACTCATGCACTCATTTTTTTCCAGGCATTCAGACTGCCCAAAGAGCTTATCGTTGCAGCGTTCCACGGTGCACACGCACCTACGAATTGTTCAAATGCGTATATCGTGTTTTGTATCTCCGAAGTCAGCCGGCAGCTGGACCGTCATGGTGTACTAGCCAGGCCGATAAGCAATCGGACTCAATTACTCAGAGCTGCAAATGTGTATATGAGAAAATTTTCCATAGGTGGATTCAACCTGCTAGGCATCGAGGATTCGGGTAGGGGAGTAGTCACACCGTCCGCGCGCACCACTATTCGTTAGTATTCTCCGTGACTTACGCACATTCGTTACTCAAATGTTCACTTGCTCATTTGCATGAATACGTCTTTACTCATTTATTCATATGCACGACAGTATTGGCATATTCACGCAGGCTAAGGAGGGATTCACCGTGACTCGCAACGCCTCAGAAATTTACGATGACCTCAAAGCCCTGGCCAACGAGCTGGAAGAACTCGGGAAGACCGGCCGCATCACCATGAGCACCGACTCATGGAACAAGGACTACCCCGACACGAAACCAGCCGTCGCCCAAGCCCTGGCAGCGCTACAGGTCGCCATCAACGCGACCTGCTGGATGGAAAACCCTGCCCGAAGCCGAAGCGAGTGCGACGAAACCAGAACAGCGCGGTTAAGCCTCCTGCCCACCTGTGCACAGCAAAAGCCCTATCCGCTGCGCTGCTTTTCCTGTACCCACGTGGACAGCAGGAACCAATCGACCGCCCGCACACAAGCCACAAGCTGGGGTCCCTGAGTTCAGTTACGACGGGGGATAGTGGACCGTGCACGGCCTCTGTAGCGTGAGGATTAGGCATTCTCGGCTTCCTTAGTCTGTAGCTAGCGCACCCCTACCCTGTCCTAGACTCAGGCCATGACACTCGCAATTTTGAATACCATTGCCGCATGCATCACGGCTTTAGCTACGTTTGGTCTGCTACTTGGAGTATGGGGGGCTTTTCGGCAGATCAATCAAAATCGCCTATTGCACGATGATCAGCAGCAGCTCGAAGCTTTAGCTGGCTATATCTCTTCGATTCAGTATTTCGGAGACCTGCAAGCAACGAACGAAGAAGAACTGATACGTGCCTCCACGGAAGTGCGGAGGGCCGGGGCGCTCTTTCGGCTGACGTTTCGTATCGTTGAAAAAGATGTTGTTGGTGCCCTGCGGAGGTTCGATGAGGTTCTACTGAAGTTTGTACTGTTGGAGTTTCATCGCCGCGACAGCCGTCCGTATGCGCAAGCCCATGCCTCGTTTGCTCGTGCGGTGGATGATCTTGTATCTACAGCGGTCGATGAGTTGCCTCGGCTACGTTCGCCGGAGTTCACATTGAATGACTTGCGTGAAACGCTTACGGCAGCGGCAAATAAAGCCAACTCGGAGAATCCTGACTCCGACATAGAGTCAATGGTTCTTCGTTCCATGCTTGCCCGAAAGTCATAGCAACAAAGGATTACCGCGATACGCTGCAATGCTTCGAGTCGGTTTAGTAATTATTCAATAGTCCGTCAGTTTCCGCGTCGGCACAAACAGGGGATTTTTTCTGAGCATCTAGCGTCGGGCACGAAATGCGCAGCCCGTAATCAATAACTTGGCTTCGTTCTAGTGACTCAAACCCTAAAGCCAACGGATTTTTAAGAACCCCAGCAATGTACTCTTCGGCGCTCTGGCACGCATTGAGTGATGCTAAGTCATAGCTGTTCGCCTGTTCATCACTAAGAAAATCATTGGTAGTAGCTACGGCTAGACTCTCCAGGGCATGGGCGCACCCATCAGAAACAATGACTGGTTTTGTGGATTCAGCGCACCCAGTTGCAGTCCCGGCAGTAAGAACCGTGAGAACGAGAAGAACAGCTATTTTTTTGCTCACTCTCTGATCATACCTAGCAAAATGAGTTTCAAACTTTGTTCAAAACTTTCGGATATTCAAAGAATTCAAATTTTACTCGGGTACTGAGCGACATGAGTGATGATATAGAGCATGGTTTACATGCCGGCGTGCAACGCAAGAAGATCTCGAACTAATGGTTTCCATTGTTACCAAAGCCCGCCGTTGGACAAATGACAAGCAGCGGGCCATGGAGATGTGGGCCGGTAGCGACCTGGCAACAGACGAAGCAGAATGTTCACCCGACTGTTCGCCAGCGCACTTGGTGCTATGGAGTATCAACAGCGCAACGGACAGTCTGCATGCCATTACAGAGATGATCTGGACGCGTGGCGAGTACATTCCCACTACCTTTTACCCACTGATGCGCACTGCGTTAGTGAGTGTCACAAGAGCACTCTGGATTCTCCATCCCGAAGATCCTGCTGAACGTTGTAAGCGAGCACTGGGCGAGGCTTTAAAGGAAGCGAACAGCAAAAACAAGCCCTCATCGAGTTCGCGGAGATACCAAGCGTGAAAAATATATTCGGACAAGAGCCGAGTGAGCTAATAGAGGCCGTGAATAAACAGATCGAACAGCTTTCATTGAGGCTGGGTGGCCAAAGGCCAAAGGGCGAAACCAGTATGATCCGAACCCTTGCCAAACAGGTATCAGTTAACTCTGAAGTGTCCGACGCGAATGAATTGATAGGGCGGTACATGCTCATGTGGCACGCATTCAGCGGCAGCGTCCACGGATTCTCTTGGCAGGATCAACTCGCCACAGTCGTAGACGAAGACACAGGTACCGAAATCATCGGAGACTTTCTTCAAAATTTGCACCACATTTCTTCGGCAATCGAAGACGTTCTTGATCTTTACCGTCAACGTGCCGGTCAACTCAAGTCATCACCTTCCTAAACCGCGCAACGTTATAGATCCCTTAAGCCGGCTCTTCGTGAGGGCAGCAAGAACGGTCGTTTTTTAAATGATCAGCGAACCCCGGCGACACGCCGGGGTTTTAGTTTCAGAAACGCCTTTCACAGCAGGAATGATCGTGGAACTCCTGCACGGTTCTATTCAAAGGATTCACAGTGTGGCGTAGCTTAGTTCCATGACAGGTTGGGACGTCTCTC